>NZ_FNBU01000007.1 GCF_900102435.1 Sporolituus thermophilus DSM 23256
GCCTGGCAACAAAAAATCCGGGACGCATGTCCCGGAAGGCTTGATTTTACTGGCGCGCCTGGCACGATTCGAACGTGCGGCCAACCGCTTAGAAGCAGAAAAATACTTGTTTTATACAGTTTGGCTAGTATCTTCTAGTATCTTCAAGTTCAGCAAAATCAAGGGTTTTGTGAAATTTATGTATCATTCTGTTCGTTTAAAATTAGGTGGTATCAAATAGAATTGGTCCGCAAAATGGTCCGCAAAAAACGTTCTGCAACGCTTATAAATTGCTGCTTTTTCCAGTGAAAACACCTTCCAAAGCTTTAACAGCTGCATCCTGCATTGCTGGCAATACATGACTATACGTATCAAGTGTCATTGCAATTGTACTGTGCCCGAGCCGTTCAGAAACGACTTTAACGGGAATTCCTTTCAGCAGCAACATTGTTGCGTGAGTATGGCGCAGATCGTGGTATGTTACAGTTTCCGGTATGCCTGCTGTCTTTAAAAGAGGTTTAAAATAGCGATTAGTAAAATGTGATGTGTCAAGTACTCGCCCGAATTGACCAGTAATAACCAAGTCATGTTCTTCCCACAAATCACCCAATAAGTGTTTATGCCAGTTTTGGCGCTTCTTGTATTTGCGTAGTTCTGCTGCCACGTCGGCCGGTAATGGTATTTGTCGACGCGATTTCGGGGTTTTCGGCTCTTGAAACTGCATACCTTTGCGATTGGTAATTAAACTGCGCTTTACATACACAATTCCTTTTTCAAGATCAACGCAGTCCCACTTTAGGCCAAAAACTTCACCTAAGCGCATCCCTGTCGCTAATGCAAGCAGAATAGCGATATATGCGGCATCTCGCACAATTCTGGCTGTCATTTCTTTGTTAATTTTCTCATTTTGCCTGACTGTTTTTCCGACAACCAAATTCCCAACAGCTTCTTTAGCCGCTATAACTAGTTTTTCAGCCTCTTCCGGTGTTAGCGGTCGAATTTCTTTTTTGACCAGTTTTGGTGGGGTCGTACCCTTGGCAACATTTTTCAAAATTAATCCATCAACTACAGCTTGGTTTAATGCTTGTATTAAGTATCGCCGTGTTGAGCGTACCGTGCCGCTTGACAAAGGCTGCCGCTCCTTGCCGCCATCGATAAGCAATCTGTTTAACACTCGCTGAATATCCGGCGTCGTTAACCGCTTCAAAGGAACATTCCCTAGTGCAGGCTTAATGTAAAGCCGCATGTACGACTCGTACTTATCAAAAGTTTTTGTCCTAACCTTAGGTTTAGCATAGTCATTAAGCCAGCGCTCTAACCATTCCCATAAAGTAATTGTATCTGCGTCCGGCAGCAGCCCGTTCTCTAGATTTTCCAGCCATTTTTGTCCAATTTTTAGAGAAATTGATTTCCCTTTGGGGGTTGGCGATTTTTCTTCGGCTCCTTTGAGCTTTTTCCGTTTCGTTTCTCCGGTTTTTGGATCCACATATGTCACCCTGACAAACCAGCAGCCACGCTTTATATCATAGTTTGCCGTTCCATCCCCTTTGGCCTGAGCCATTATTCTTCCCTCCAAACATGCTTTATTTGTCAGTTTTAAACATTGACACTACATAAACCTGTTGACACTACAGATTTTTCCCGTAAATATTAATCACATTTTTTTCTTATGCTTATATTTTTTTATCAATTCGTTAGCGCTGGCGATGGCATCCGCCAGGCCGGTATCCCCGGCCAGCACCGCCAGGGTCTCGGCATGTTCAAGGTATGCGATGACGTCTTTTTTTACCTCTTCCGCTTTCGGTCGGTCCAGCTCGTCGATTTTCGCTGCCAATTTTTTTATTTCATCATAATCCGAAATGTGATTAGGTAATTCAGCCTTGGCAGTTTCGGCATCGCTGGCCAAGTATATACTTGTATTTCTTACCCGCTTGGCTTCTTTATCCCAGTAGGATCGTTTTAAAAAATAAGCGTTTTTGCGTTTTTCAATATACATAATTATACCCCTTTTATGATTATATTATAAGCATAATATATTTTGTGCTTATGTTCAAGCGAAAAAATAACCTGGCTGTTTGCCAGGTTATCGACTTTTCGGCAAAATTGGTTGTGCTTTTTGTTGTTTTTTTACATAATAAATTAACACGAATTATTTTAGCCTACAAGACGGGTCAAAAATTGCGTAAAGGGTTTCCGTACTATGATTTTAAAAATTAATCTGAGCCACGCTAGGCGGGTTTTTGGTCGCCTAGCGTGGCTAGTATTCTGCTTATTGTTCGTGCATTTCTTGATACATTTCTCGCATTTTTCTTTTGCGTTCTTTTCTTACAAAAAATGTCGTACCTTCAATCGCAAGCTCAACAGCTTTAAAAGGGTCGGTCCTAAGCATTTCTTTCATTTCCGCCAGTTCGATAGGAAACGGAAATTTAAAACTGCCGAAACACTGGTTCTCGTTCTCAATTTCCCAAATCGGCCATTCAAGCCCTTTTTCTATTGCCGTATATCGGTCGATTTCTTCATAATAGCCTATTTTTTTGTCTAAAATTTGGCAAAGTTCTTTTTCGATGTCGGGATCGTTTGTAGCATAAACGGTAAATTCATTTTTAAAATCGCGCGGTTGGTAAAGGTAAAATTTAACTTTTTCATACCTGTCGTCTTTGCTGATTTTTTTCACTTATTCATTCCTCCTTTTTAAACATTACAATACTATTCTGTTTAAATTATAGCAAAAAAATGAAAAAATTTCTACAAAAAAACGAAAAAACTTCGGCATACGTCGAAGTTTTTTAAACAAAATGATACAATTTGTTGAAATAATGGTATAATAAAAAAGAGAGAGGGGATAGAAATGCTGCCAGTTGCGACAAGTAAAAAAGCACTAGCTATAGCGATAAACCAAAAAGTGCCGAAATATTTTTCGCTCGACGAAGTTCGGCAAATTTTAAGCCCGCTTCATAAAGAAAAAAACTATCGCGCTTGGTTTTTGTTTCTCTTTCTCGTGCGAACGGGAGCGCGTGTGTCAGAAGCACTCAAAGTTCGAGTGACCGATATAGATTTTGGGAACAAGGTAATTTCAATACCGACGATGAAGCGCCCGGGCAATCCAGTCCGCAGCGTCCCAATCAAAGATGATTTCATTGGTGCAATCGGGGAATATATTGCGCGCGAAGGGCTAACGCGCGAAAGTAAGCTGTTTAAGTTTAAAAGAGTTACCGCGTATCTTTACATTCGAAACCTCTGCCGCGAAGCCGGCATCAACGACGACCGGGCGCATCCGCATACCTGCCGGCATACGTTCGCAATCGTAAACCTCGCCCAGGGCGTACCGGTCACGGTGGTGCAGGAATGGCTGGGCCACGCAAACATTCTCAATACGCTCATCTACACGCGAATTCTCGCGCAACACAGTCGGGGATTTGCCGAGCAGGTGGTCTGGTGAATATTGCGATTTTTGCGACGATTTGATAAAATACTCTCAGGGGTACTAGAGAAGTCGTCGCAAACGCGGCGGCTTCTCTCTTTTTTCGAGGGGGAATGAGATGAAACAAGACGCAAACCACGGACGCGCCGACCGGCAGGAGCAAGCCAGACGTAAATGCGGAAACGGATGCCGGGCATGGCATTTATACTTTACATAAATAAGTTGACAATGAATTACTTTGACTTTTAAGGCGGTTTAATTTTGTCGCACGATAGAAACCCTTCACAAGTTCAAAAAAAACGCTCCTGAGGCACGCCAGGCAGCAAAACGGCTATTTTTTGCAATCGACGCACCTCAAAACAGCAAACGCCATCTTGGGTAAAACAAACAGCCCGGCGGCGATAGCGTCAAGGACGCCGAAGGCGCCGGAACGGTGTTCCTTGACGC
Source organism: Sporolituus thermophilus DSM 23256 (assembly GCF_900102435.1). NCBI lineage: Bacteria > Bacillati > Bacillota > Negativicutes > Selenomonadales > Sporomusaceae > Thermosinus > Thermosinus thermophilus. The sequence continues at coordinate 3,848 of NZ_FNBU01000007.1, forward strand.
GAGCGTAAGCCGGGCTTATAATCTTCCAATTCCATGGCGTTTGCGGTTCATGATACAATTGTGATAAAAAAATATATACAAAACAAAGGAGTTTGTCATGGATAAAGACATTCGTAAGCTCACAAAAGAGGAAAAAGAAGCCATATTTTGCAAAGCCGTTCAAGAGGAGATAAAAAAACATCATGCTGCCGGCCGGCCGACAACCCACGCAGACAAGCGAGGTATTTATCGGCTATACCCGGACGGGCATAAAGAGTATCTTGACGATAGATTAGACCGGTAGGGAGTGTAATTTACAATGTCAACATATATTGCGTTACTAAAAAAAATTGACCGCCAACAAAAATTAATTGACGATGCGCGGCCTTTCGACAAAAGCCAAGTCTTGCAATTAAAAGAATATTATCGAATCGGATTAACATATACGTCTACGGCACTAGAAGGCAATACCCTGACGCTTTCCGAAACAAAAGTAGTTTTGGAAGACGGTATCACAATAAACGGCAAACCGCTAAAAGATCACCTGGCAGTTTTAGGGCACAGCGAGGCTTTTGATTATATGTGGAACTTGGCCGGCACCCATAGACCTATAACTGAAGAAATCATAAAAACCCTTCACGCCTACTGTATGAAGCGCGAAAGGCCCGAGATAGCCGGTATTTACCGTGATAAACCCATTTTTATTTCCGGTACTGACCACAACGATAAAATACCTTCCCCTGCTGACCTGGCAAAAACAATAGACGTAAAACTCAGCAGTTTAAATAACAGCCGCCCTAACCTGCACCCGGTAGAGTATGCAGCCAACCTTCATTTGGCAATTGTGCAATTACACCCCTTTGAAGATGGTAACGGCCGCACGGCCCGCCTGGCAATGAACCTAGCCCTTCGACAAGACGGCTACCCAATAGTAGTTATACCCCCGGTAGTAAGACATGAATACATACAGTCCCTTGAAAAAGCATGGACAAACCCGGACAGATTTACCCAATTCATTGCAGAACGAGTAGACGAAGCCCAACGAGAGCTTATGCGAAACTTGCATATATAATCCGAAACTTGCATATATAATCATCACCTTTTTTTCTCTCTTTCTCTTTAACTATGAGATCTCTTTATATGATGATGTTTTTATATACATACATATATTTTAACATATATATTTTAAGACAAGCCGCGAAGCCAGGAGCAACGCGGGTTTGCGGGCACGAATTACGAGAAGTTGAGACACGAATTGCGAGAAATTGAGACATATTACGAGAAGTTGAGACTGCTTATTGCGAGAGATTGAGACGTTATTGCGAGAAGTTGAGACACTATTGCGAGAAACCGAGACGCCAAAACTCGCAATTAACACCACAACATAAGCAGGAATTTTTGCGAAAAACTCGAACTAAACCTTAAACCATCGGGTTTCGAGATAGAACATACGTATCACCTCCACTATTCATTTTCGGGCAAGTTCAGGGCTTGCCCAACCCAATCGGCCTTCCTGAGCGCCTAGAACGCCCAGGAAGGCCGCTCAATTTTATTCCACGGCAGAAACCCTTTGCTAAGCCAAAAAAAACGCTCCTAGGGCACGCTAGAGCGTTTTACGGGCATTTGAGGGTTTTTGATGGCCAAGGGGATGTTTTTAACATCCCCTTTGGACAATTATACCCTTTTCCCGCCTGTCAATGGCCAAGCCTCCGGTCAGATAAAATTTTTCGCCCTGGCGGGTTCGGCTGCGCCCGAAAATTTTTATCTGAGCCATTGACAGGCAAATGGCCGCTTCTCGTGTCACAGTATTTTTATTATCTTCCCCCATGCCTGGCACCACACGCACCAGACAGTTTCGCCAAGCTTTGGTTCACCGGCTGCTTCCGATCGCCACGCCTGCAACCGTTGACAGCATTCTAATTGCATGATTTTCATACATTCCAGTCCCCTCGTTGCCGCCAAGCTGCAGCGGCTTTTTTGTTGATGCAAAAGCTCCATGCCTTTAGCCTGGAGGCAAGGGAGGGTCTAAAATTTTTTGGCGAAGCGAACCCGAAGGGCAAAAAATTTTGGATGCCCTTGCCGGAAGGCGGGGGCATGGTATAATGACAAAACAAAAAAGCCGTCCTCCGGGCATGGCGAGGCATGGCGAGAGGTTAGAATAACCTCTTCGCGATGCCTCTCCTGTTCCCCCCGGTCCATGTTTGCGTCCACAAAGGAGAATTGACGACTGGATGCAATGATGGACCGGTTTTTTTCGCTTTGACGGCCTTCAAATTTTCGTTATAACCGTTTTTATTCTTTACGCGATAGAAAACCTATACTATTTCAAGAAAAACGTTTCTATGGCCATTTCCGGCGTTTTGGAGCGATTTTAGTTTATTATGACATCTGTCAAAACTTCAACTTCAGGCTGTTTTTAATTTTAATCGCCGGTTCCGGCAGTTTGTTAGAAAGTTCCCGAATTTTTGCAATTGCCTTGAATGTGTTCTCCATTGCCGTATCAAGCCTTTTTCTGAGAGTAGGCTTTGCTCGCTCGGTTATCAAGAAATCGTCTGATGTCAGCTTTTTAGCCCATTCCCGTACCTGGTCGGCGACTTTTTCCTTGTTATCAGTAAATACTTTAACTTCGTGCCGGGCGCGGGAAATGTCAACATAAAAGGCATTACGGCTGTTAAGGTGTTTCTGGCTGGAATCTAAGTTGATTAATACCCGGTCGGTGGTGATGCCTTGGGCCTTATGTGCGGTCATGGCGTAGCCGTGGTCAATTTTTTTGTACTGCTCTAGGTCTACAGCGATCGTCTTGCTGCCAGATTGAACGGTTAAGACAGTGCCGTCGATCTTGGTTACAATGCCTGTTTGTCCGTTCCGCACATCTAGCTTGTTGTCGTTTTGCAGAAAAATTATCTTGTCGCCTGCGGCAAATTCACGTTTGAACGTTTTTCCGGAAGCGTCTTGGACTTTAAACTCGATGCCTGGGCTTAACTGCCCCTGCCTTTTCAGTTCAGCGCGGATAGCTTCGTTCAGGTAACGCCGGTCCTTGTTGCCCGCCGTCAAAATGACTGTACCTTTCTGTTTTTCCGGCGTCATGGCCGTGTACTCTGCTACAATCGCGTTCATCCGGTCCTTATGCTCGGCAATGACCTGCATATCCTTTTCGAGGATTTCCAAGGCTTTTGCCAGGTCGCCTTGCACGGCCTCTCGGACCGCTTGCAGCAGCTCATGGTTTTTTTGCCGCCGGATTTCATCCAGCGTGACAGTGCCAATTTTACCGGTTTCTGTTAGCACAGAAAAGGCATTGCCGATGCCCACCGGCAGCAGTTGCTGCCGGTCGCCAACGAAAACGACTTTCGCGCCTTTGGCGCGGGCAGCCTGCATGAGGTAATGCATGGTGTTGTTGTCAACCATTGATGCTTCGTCAATTATCCAAGCTTCTTTTCTGCCGCCAGGTTTCAGTCCTGTTAGGTCCCACTCGGTTTTATTCTGCATATCCTCGCCCAGTTTTTGGTTGCCCGCCTCGCGCTCCAGGCGGTTTAAAAAAGAGTGGATAGTGCTGGATGGTATCTTCGCATCCTCTTGCAAGCCGGAAGCTGCTTTGCCCGTGAAGCAGGCCCCCAAAACGGTGTAGCCCTCATTCTCCAGTACTTGCCGGGCATAGTTTAACATATGCGTCTTGCCTGTTCCGGCGAGGCCTTGTACGGCGTAATATTGGTCCTTTGTGGTGGTTATGTCCAAAACAGCATTCCTTTGCTGCTTGGACAAAGAAGCGTTGTCTTTGGCCAATGCTTGCGACAGTATGTCACTCGCTTTTTGCCTGGTTAGCCCAGGCATGGTGTTCCTGGTCCGGGCAACTTCACGGAATATCTCTTTTTCGATTTCAAGATTTTTCCTTGTTGTGTAGTATGTTTCGCCGTCTTCTTTGTCCCGGCGGCCGCCCAGGGCGACAAGGTTTTTGCCGGTTTCAGCCTTGAGCAGTTCGGCGTATTGGTCCTCAGTCATGCCGGACCCCACACCGGCGGCCAGAACCGCTCGTTTTAGTTCGCGTTCGCTAAAGGCGAAGGACTTGCGGGAAAGGCGGCTAACGGCCTGGTCAAACGCTTCTTTTTGCTGTTCTTTGCCCGGGACAATAGGGGCGAAGGACTTTGTGAGCGTGGCTCCGCCCAGCTCGCTGATCGTTTCTTTCCACGATTCCATGAGTACGTTCATGTCCCTATTTTCTTTCGCTTTTCGGGTTAGGATGACTGCCTTTGCCGCCGCTTCCGGGGTGTTAGTACCCCATTCTTTGAGCTTTTCGAGAATTTCCTGGCGGCGACTCGAAAATTCGTCAATAGTACGCTGATCAATGCCTTTGAGCTCGAAAAAGCCCTTTTCCGGGTCGGTTACGGCAATTTCATAACCCTTTTTCATGAGCTCTTGGGCTAAGGCGTTGCGGTAAATCTGGCCGTACAGGATTTTGTTTTTGTAAAGGTCAGAATTATCCACAGCGTACCATTTGCCCTGATACTGCGTCTTGTTGAGAATAACGGCATGGGTATGCAGCTGCGGGTCATGGTTCCGGTTGACGAAGTGGTCGAATTTGGCGCATAGCATATTGCCTGTTTTAATGTGTTCGGTGACTCCGTCCTTTGTGACACGCGCGCCGATCTCGCGCTGTTCGATGAGCTCCAGCGTCTTCTGAACTGCAACATGATGCGCTTCAATCATGTTTTGCCGGTGCTCTTCACCTAGGCACATGGCGACAGATACGGATTTGGGAGCGGAGAAGGTGAGGTCATAGCCCGCCCGCTCTTTACGCTCGTTAACAAGTTTGTTAAAGTCCTCCGGTTTTACGTTATCTGGCAGGGCAAGCTCGTCTTTGAGCTTGCCCTGCCACTGGTCGCCGCCAGTATTATCCATACGCGCATAGTACCCGTCCCGGTCGTAGTAGCTTGCGGCCTGGTTGGCGCTAATGTTACTGATTGATAACATTTTGCACCTCCTAGAATTTTAGATCATTAACAACTTTTGGCTGCACTGGCGCTGGTTGTGCGGCTTGCTCATCGTTTTGCGCGTCTTTAACTGTTATGTCGTCTGACGCTTCTGGTGCTGGTGCTTTTAGCTCAGCAAATTGCCGCATCACGAAACCAGGGTGACGTTCTTTGTAAAAAACGCGGGGAATTGTAATTCTTGAAACACCGAATCCGGCAATGTTGACGATAGCTGTCAAATCTGGCAACGACTGAAATTCAGCTGGCATAATTAGGCGTTCTGTCTTTTCCTGTTCACTGATACTCTTTCTATCGCCAACATCGCCCGGTGACATTTGCCGCGACAAATTTGTCTTGATCAGCTGCTGTTCGCCGATCGCCCGGCTCAAAAATTCAGCGGTTTCAGGTTCGCGAATGCGGAAAGTAAATGTAGTGTTGAAGTTATTGAAAAACGTTTTTAAATTAGCGCGACCGTAACGCTCTTCGATTCGGCCCAGGTCTTGCGATGCGGTCACTAAGCAGCCGCCTTTTGACCGGCCAACGGTGAGCAGCTGGAGTATTGAGTCCATTCGGTTCAGGGTACCAAGCTCATCCAGAACAAAGAAAACGCGGCGGTGGGCATCATCCGGCAGCGACAATATTTCGCGAACCATTGTGTCGATAACAAGCGACATGAGCGGGCGGAAAATATCTGCGTACTGTTCGATGTTCAAGATAAACAGGTTCCCCTGGCGGCCTGCCTGTCCCCCGCGAACGTACTGGCGAAAAGAAAAGTCGCCGTCAAGATCGACAAGATAACGGAAAAACTGGATTCGCTCTTGCAATATAGAGATGATCGAGGCCGATGCCGGGCTGTCCTGCTGGTCGATGTGCTTCAGGGCGCCTTGCTCGGATGGTGGCAAGGTTTGAAATGCAGCTTTGATCGCCGCAAGCGGTTGCGAGAAGAAGTTCCAGATGTCGCTGTTGCGCGTTTTGTTACTCAATGCTAGATAGACCAGACCGGTACGGAATACGTCGCTGGCGCAATTGTACCAGTAAGAGTCTTTGGCATCAGGCGCGGAAAACAGGCTGCGGCAAAGGACATCCAGATCGGGTGCGATTTCGATTTCGTTGAAAATGTTCCATCCGATCGAGCGGGCATCAAACGGGAAAAAAATTAGGTCGCCCTTTTGAAATTGTTTCGACAAAAATTCACCTTTTATGTCATAAAAAATCATGCGGTCGGCGGTTTTGAAATCCTGTTTCCGCTTGGTGATTTGTGCGGCTAACTGGTTGAGCAGAACGCTTTTTCCCGAGCCGGAAGTACCTAAAACCAAAATATGCTTTGACTCCATTTCGTATGGCATAGTTGTTTCGCCGATTTTGAGCGCAAGCGGGTTGTTTCGGGCGGCGGCGGCAAGTTTTTTGTTGAGTTCAGACAGTGGCGTGAGCTGTGCGCCGCGCACAAATTTTTCGTCGGACATTTTTTTTGATGACGTAACAAAAAATATAATATACAGCACAGAAAATGCGTAGCTAAACCACGATAGATTGAACCACTTGCCATACTCCTGCTTTTGCAAAAAATACGCACCGTCTGTGAGCCAGTCTAAAAAATGGCGATACTGATCTATCGGTAGCTGTCGCCAGCCCCGGGCATACGGCAATATTTCTTTTTCAATTTGCACTTCGTTCGCAAAATTGATACCGACAAACCCGGTATGATACCGAAACCATGCCGTGGGCGGGATATGAATTTCCCGCCCGTCGGCATCGATAAATGAGAAGGTTTTTTCGCTTTGGAAAATCACAAAACACATCAACAAAACTTGCAAAAACAGGCCAACCAAAACCGCACGCAAAAACAGTTGGGAATACATTTTCAGGTCAGACCAGAAAGTTTCGTGAGTTTCATACCCTCGCGGCATTTTTATTCCCCTTTTTCATCGAATTTTTCGTTAGCATCTGCCAAAATTTCGTGGAAATATTCCATCGTTTTTTTCGAGTCTTTTGTATACTCATTCACGATGAACAATGCAAGACGCGTGACGACGTATTGGAATTTTTTGATGTATATAATGTCGGCCAAAATGTCGTTAGTAATTTTTTCGATTTTGGCGAAATCGGAATCGCAATTGGTGGAAAATGAAAGAGCGGCATCTCGCGCATAATCTGAGAGTGACTTGTTGGTAAGATCGGCTAATCGCATGAGCCGATTTTTTTGCTCCGCTGTAACTCGAAAACTAACTTTTTCTTCCATTTTAAAACCTCGCTTTTCTATTTTTTGGTCTGACGTTTTGTCAGACGCAGGAAAACTTATATTATAAACGTGTTTGATTATTTTGTCCGACATTTTGTCAGACGCTTGTCCGACCGCGTCAGACGCCACGAAGCCAGTAACGGCGCGGGTTTGTGCCACCTGACGCAATCCTGTTAAGATTGCGTCAGGTGTGAATGCTTTCAGGACTTATGACCGACCGAAGGAAGGTCGTAAGGACGAAAGCATTAAAGTGACTTAGCGTACCTTGTTTTTTTTAAAAATGAAATGCCTATTTTCTAAGTCAAAGATTTTAAAACTTTTCAAATAGGCATTTCGTAAATTTTTTCAGATGTATTTCTTCATTTCCTCGATATTTTCGCGTAAGTGAGCAAGTTCAGCAGCGATGGCAACAATAGCGCAAACGCCTTTTTGAGTTTCGTAAAAACCACATTTTTCACGCAGGCAGAGTGTATCTACAGACCAATCGCTAGCACTGGCGACAAAAAACGGACAGTGAATGTTCATTTTTCAAAACCCCTTTCGTGTGAAATCGGAATCGCAATCGCGCCAAGTTCTTCATTAATTTCGAGAGGAAAAGATTCGATCGCCAACGGTTGGCTCAAAAACGCTTCGACGATAGCGGGCAAATCGGACTCGGGCAAATCGTTCGCTGCGTACATGATTCCCGCGCGAAGAATTTTTCGCGCGTCCGCCGCGCCGCGCGCGTACGCGGCGGCCATCAGTTCCACCGCCATGTCTGCGTGAGCGTGTTCGATTTCGTCAGCGATGTTTTTGTCAACGTGAGCAAGCGCGGCAACGTAACGATTTTCAGCATCTGCATATAGTGAAGTTAGCGTGAATTCCGCTATGATTTCATCGATTTTTTCACGCATTTTTTCTCCCCCCTATTTGCAAAATTTCGGGCCTGTGGGCGCGAGCGCAATGGGAAATTTAGCAATCGCGGCCATGTGTTCTCTCGCGTGAGCTTCGAATTCTGAACGCGCCTCCGCCCGGGCCGCGGCGGCGCGGGCATGGGCGACGTGCCAAGCGCTTTCCCATCCCGCGACTGCGTGAATGTGTGGGTATCGCTCGCGCATCGCGCGTGCATATTCATCCGCGCTACAGTAATTAAGCGGGTCATTGGGATTTTTCGGATTCGGAATCGCCGCCGTCGCCGGGGCCGGTGACGGTGACGGCGGAATGGGCACGCTGGGCGGCGGCGGTTCGGCCGCTGCGCCGCCCCCGAGCTGCGGGCGGAAATGAATTACTTCTTCGTGTTCAGAATGATCAGACATGTTCTTTTCTCCTCCTTTTGTGCTCTTTTTTGTTAATTATGATTATTTATGTTTGTCAAAGATTGCATTTGTGCAAAAAAGCGTTGTTTTGCGCGTTCATACTCTTCTTCAGCAAAAACGGGTTCAGGACTGGGTATTTCGTATGTAGATGCTGCGACTTCAGCGCATGCGACTTCAGCTTCAAGCAGCCCAGGCGGCGGCAATTTTGATTTATCTTTTGCTGCCGCGACTAGCCAAGCTGGACCTAGTTTGTGTTTTTTCGCGTATGTAATCAGTTTTTGAATTGTGCTTTCATCGAACGCTGTCGTGATTTCGCGTACCCCAGCTTTTGTTATACCAAGTTTTTCCAATTCAACAACAGCGCTATTTGTTGTTGTATCTGTAGATGTATTTGTTGTTATATGTGGTATCATCTGCTCATTTTGAACTGATGCATTAGTGCATTTTGAACTGATGCATTTGTTCATTTTGACCTCATCCATTAGCTCAATTTGAGCTAATGAGCATTTTCGCGGGTTCGCGGCACTTGCAAAGTATGTATCTAGCTTATTGTAGTCGATAGAATACCATTTGGTGCGATCGTACGCTTTTTTGTTGTAGTGCCCCGTGATTAAAATTCCTAATTTTTCCAGAGAATTGAAGGTGCGTTTTAAGGTAGACATGCTAAAAAATGGAAATTGCTGGTGCCACGCTTCTAGGCTGTTATACACCCACTTTTTGGCATCGCGCTGTTTGCCATTTTTTTGAAGCCAAAAGTGTATCTGTTGCAAAACTATTGCTTCATTTATGCCCAGTTTTTGAGCGAGAGACGGCAAAACAACCAGCGGATATTCGTCAAGCAAATATTGTTTGTTAGTCATATTTCATCACTAAACTACTCCGAATTTGTCATTGCATTTCCCGTCACGTCCCTGAGTGAGTAAGCATTTGTTCTAGAGCTTCTGTTTTGATGAAAATTTTGCGACCAATTCGCACGACCCCCGGCACATCGCCACGCCTTATCGCAGCGTAAAACGCAGTTTTGCCAAGGGGTATTGATTCTAGCGCTTCATTCACAGTGATTAGTCTCTTCTTGTCGCTTTGCGTTTCTTTTTTCATTTGCTTTCCCGCCTTTCTGTTTTTTTTGCTTTTTTGTTTGTCTGTTATCATTTTACAGCGATTTTTTCGCGAACGTCAATCTTTCATATTGTTATACACCACCATTTCGTGGTATAATATAATTTTATCTAATTTTTTACATATAAAAAATAGGTTTTTTATACGTAAAAAACCTATAAAAATTTATTTGTTATTTACTTTTAAGTTAAAATTTATATACTTTTACCGCGCAAAATCTATAACATTAGTAAATACGTTTTAATTAAAAAGCTGATTCAGTTTATTTTTTTAAAAAATTTTTTTGTTTTAGGTTAAATGCTAAAAACGATTCAGTCCGCAATCGGTCCGCAAAATGGTCCGCAAAGCAAAAAAGCCTTCCGGGTAAAAACCCCGGAAGGCTTGATTTTACTGGCGCGCCTGGCACGATTCGAACGTGCGGCCAACCGCTTAGAAGGCGGTTGCTCTATCCCCTGAGCTACAGGCGCATGTTATCTGTTTTTCACTTGAAAAATTATACACCGGACATAATAAGATGTCAATAGTTAAACCGCTGACAATTTCCGTAAGCTCTGGATCATCCTTCCTCCCCCCTTTCTTCACCCACCAACCTGGACAACCTAGAATAAAGCGCTGACAATAACAGTAATCACATTTACTCTTATTCATTTTATCACATAAAATATTTGGTATTTAAACAAGCTATTAGTAAAAATACCGAAAGGAGCATACCATGACCGAACAGTACCATTCTACCCAACAGCGTATCAGCATCCATCCGTCGGTGTTGGAAATGTACGAAAAAATTCATGCCGACGGCATTAGCAACGTCTTTGACCGCTATCCGCCGCAGGAAAAAATCCGCTGTAACTTTTGTCTCCAAGGCAACAGTTGCCAGCTGTGCTCGCACGGCCCGTGCCGCATTTCAGACAAAGCAGGCGCCATTTTGGGCGTATGCGGCATCGACCGAGACGCAATGGCCATGCGGGCCATGCTGCTCTTAAACGTTATGGGCAGCGCCACCTATACCCACCATGCCTATCAGGCTTTCCGCACACTCAAGTCCACTGCTGAAGGTAAAACGCCCTTTGAGATCAAGGACGTAGACAAGCTCAAGTTCATGTGCAGCAAGTTAGGCATCCCTACTGATACTTCGGTCAGCGAAATGGCCTATAAGCTGGCTGATGCTCTCATCGCCGAACTGCACCACGATTATGACGAACCCAGTAAGATGATTCAGGCCTTCGCTCCCAAACACCGCAAGAAAGTCTGGCAAGAACTGGCCATATTCCCCGCCGGCGTGCTCTACGAAATTTCCGATGCCACCGCCAGCTGCCTGACCAACGTCGACGGTGACTACGTTTCTTTGGCGAAGAAAGCGCTCCGTCTTGGCATCGCGACCATTTACACTTCCCAAATCGGGCTGGAAATGGTACAGGATATCCTGTACGGTACGCCCATGCCGCATGAAGTCGAAGTTGACCTGGGCATCATGGATCCTGACTATGTCAATATCGTTTTCAACGGCCACCAGCCGTGGACCGGTTTTGCAACCATGAAACTGGCGAGTGAAGAAAAATGGAAAAACGCTGCCAAGGCGGCCGGCGCCAAAGGCATCAAAGTCATCGGTTCTATCGAAACCGGCCAGGAACTCCTTCAGCGCGCGGAAATGAGTGAAGTCTTTGGCGGCCTGACCGGCAACTGGCTGCATATCGAGCCGCTTTTGGCTACCGGTACGGTCGACGTATTTGCCATGGACGAAAACTGCTGTCCACCTAATCTGGCTCCCTATGCGGAAAAGTATCAGGTTACACTGGTCAGCGTTAATGACATTGTCCGTATTCCTGACCTTAAATTCGCCTTTGACTACAAGCCGCCGGAAGCGGCCTTCATTGCTCAGAAATTAATCGAACTTGGCATTGATAACTTCAAACACCGTCGGCAAAAAGTGCAGCCCACTGTGCCCAAATATAAGCAGAAAGCCATTGCCGGCTTTTCTACCGAAGCAGTGCTGAAAGCGCTCGGCGGTAAACTCGATCCGCTGGTGGACGTCATTGCCGCCGGTAAGATCAAGGGTGTCGTTGCCCTCGTCAACTGCACCTCCCTTAAGAACGGCCCGCAGGACTATGTAACGGTCAACTTGGCAAAAGAGCTGATTAAGCGCGATATCCTGATCGTAGCCGGCGGCTGCGGCTGTCACGCTCTGGAAGTGGCCGGTTTGGCCAACCCTGACGCCCTTTCCCTGGCAGGCAGCGGCTTGCAGGAAGTGGGCCGCGCTCTCGGTATCCCGCCTGTTCTGCCCTTCGGCACCTGCACCGATACGGGCCGCATCAGCATGCTCGTAACTGCGCTGGCCGATCATCTCGATGTGGATGTGCCGCAGCTGCCCATCGCCGTTACGGCGCCGCAGTGGCTGGAGCAAAAGGCGACCATCGACGGCATTTTCGCCATAGCTTATGGCGCTTACACTCACCTGGCGCCGCCGCCCAGTATCACCGGCGCGCCGCGTCTTGTTAAGCTGCTAACCGAAGATGTGGAAGAACTGACCGGCGGCAAGGTTGCTGTTACCGACGACCCGGTTGAAGCCGCCAACGGTATTGAAGCCCATATTATGAAGAAGCGCAAAGCGCTTGGCCTGAGCTAAAATCATCAAATAGCAGAAAAGCGACTCATCTTCCGCGATGAGTCGCTTTTTATTCCGGATAAAAAATGGAGCGGGTGATGGGAATCGAACCCACGCAACCAGCTTGGAAGGCTGGGGCTCTACCATTGAGCTACACCCGCATCTATTTGGTCGGAGCGGCAGGATTTGAACCTGCGACCTCTGCGTCCCAAGCGCAGCGCTCTACCAAGCTGAGCCACGCCCCGTCAGTAACAACAGATATTATACACCAGCTCGCTCTATCCTGTCAAGAGCGGTACGCCCCTGGCTATCCCGAGACAAGCGCAGCAGCCGGAGCGGCAATGCGCTCCAGCTGCTGCCAATCCTATCCCTGATATTTCCGGTACTGCTTTTGGCCTTCCAAATAGAAGTTGCGGCCTTCGCTGTCAATGACCACAATGGCTGGAAAATCCTCAACCGTCAGCCGCGCGATCGCCTCGGTCCCGAGGTCTTCATAGGCCACTACTTCATATTTTTTAATGGTCTTGGCGATAAGCGCCGCAGCGCCGCCGGTAGCGGCGAAATAGACGGCGCCGTATTTCTTCATTGCTTCCACCACTTCGCTCTGGCGATACCCTTTGCCAATCATGCCCCTTAGGCCCTGCTCAAGCATCCGGGGCGTATAGGCGTCCATGCGGCCGCTGGTGGTTGGTCCGGCCGAACCGATCGGGTAGCCGGGTTTGGCCGGTGTGGGACCAACATAGTAGATGATTTGGTCCCGCAAATCGACCGGGAGTGATTCCCCGCGGTCGAGGGCTTCTACCATTCGTTTATGGGCGGCGTCGCGGGCGGTATAGATGATCCCGCTGATCAAAACACTGTCACCGGCTTTCAGGCTGCGGGCCTTTTCTTCGGTCAACGGCGTGGTGATACGAATTGGCTCTGTCATTAGCCTTCCCCCCTATAGTTCAATTTCGGCGTGCCGGGTAGCGTGACAATTAATGTTAATGGCCACCGGCAGGCCGGCGATATGGGTGGGGAAATATTCAATATTGACGGCCAGCGCGGTCACCCGCCCGCCAAGCCCCTGGGGCCCTACGCCTGTTTCGTTAATAAGTTCAAGGAGTTCTTCCTCAAATTTAGCGTAAACCGGATTGGCATTACGCCGATTTATGGGCCTGAGCAGCGCTTTTTTCGCCAGCAGCGCCGCTTTTTCCATGGTACCGCCGATGCCCACCCCGACGACAATGGGCGGGCACGGATTAGAACCGGCGTTAAAAACGGTGTCGACAACAAACTTTTTCACGCCGGCCACGCCTTCGGCAGGCTTGAACATTTTGAGCGCGCTCATGTTTTCGCTGCCAAATCCCTTCGGCGCGAGCATAATTTTCAGCTTGTCGCCCGGTACCAGTTCAACATGCAGTATGGCCGGCGTGTTATCCTGCGTATTCTTGCGGTCAAACAGCGGATCGTCCACTACTGATTTGCGCAGATACCCTTCAGTATACCCTTTGGCTACACCGGCATTGACCGCATCGGCCAGACTGCCGCCGGTGATGTGGACATCCTGGCCCAGTTCGACGAACACGACCGCCATGCCCGTATCCTGGCAAATCGGCATGGCCTCTTCCCGGGCGATACAGGCGTTGGTCACCAGCTGACCGAGAATTTCTTTGCCCAACGGCGATTCTTCTTTTTCGCGCCCTGCTACCAAAGCGTCATAAATATCCGGCGACAAGTTATAGTTGGCTTCCACGGCGAGTTTGGCTACCGCCGCGGTGATCTGGGCAGCCTCAATGGTGCGCAATGATACTCCTCCTTAGTTATTTCCCCAATTTAACCCGGGCGGCCGTCTTGGCCCGCACTTCTTCGGGGTCGACTTTAACGCGGGCCACCCCAGTCTCCATTGCGACGCGGGCAACAGCGGCGGCAACGGCCGGAGCGACCCGCGGATCGAAAGCGTCAGGAACAACATAATCTTCCCGCAGTTCATCTTCGCTAATCAGGTCGGCAATAGCGTAGGCGGCGGCGATCTTCATCTCTTCGTTGATCTGACGGGCGCGCACGTCGAGAGCGCCGCGGAAAATACCGGGAAAGACGGTCACGTTGTTAACCTGGTTGGGAGCGTCCGACCGGCCGGTCCCGGCCACTTTCGCGCCGGCCGCCTTGGCCTCGTCGTACATAATTTCCGGCACCGGGTTAGCCATGGCAAAAACGATCGGGTCTTTCGCCATGCTCTGAATGATCTCTGGAGTAAAGGCGCCGGGAGCGGACACGCCGATCAGCGCATCGGCACCTTTGGCCACTTCGGCCAAATTGCCGCGCAGGCCCTGCTTATTCGTCGTACGGGCAAGCTGCTGCTGGATGCGGTTCAGACCCGGCATCCCGTCATACAGCGCGCCATTCACATCCACCATAATCACGTTTTCGGCGCCGGCGTTGACAAGCAGGCGGCCGATGGCGCTGCCGGCGGCGCCTACACCGTTAACGACGATTTTGGCTGTTTTCAGGTCTTTTTTCACAAAACGCAACGCGCCGATAAGCGCGGACAAGGCGGCAATGGCCGTGCCATGCTGGTCGTCATGAAAAACGGGGATGTCTAGCTGTTCTTTCAGTTTATCTTCGATGTCGTAACACTTCGGCGACGAAAGATCCTCCAGGTTGATCCCGGCGAAACTGGGCTGCAGCAGTTTTACCGTCTCAATGATTTTGTCCGGGTCTTTGGTGTCCAGACAAATTGGTACGGCGTCCACGTCGCCGAAGACCTTGAACAGAACGCATTTTCCTTCCATGACCGGCATGGCCGCTTCCGGACCGATGTCACCCAAGCCCAGGACGCGGGTGCCGTCGGTAACCACGGCCACCATATTGCCCCGGCAGGTCAGTTCGAAGGACAAGTCCTTGTTTCCCTTAATCTCTTTACACGGCTCGGCGACGCCAGGGGTATAGGCGATGCTCAAATCGCGCTTGTCGCGGAGCGGCACCTTGCTGGCCACGCCCAGCTTGCCCTGGTATTCCCGGTGGAGTTTCATCGCTTCTTCGCGGACATTCATAATTTCAATCCCCCTCATTAATACAGCATAGTAAAAAAATTGGATACCACTACCATTGTAAGACAGCTTACCCTGTTAAGACAACACCTAAATTAATGACGGGAATGGCTGCTTCTGATCCGCGCAATTACCGGCGCCGCTTCCGGTGACAGCAAATATCGGTAAGTAGTCTCCGGCACCAGCTTCCTGATCTCGTCCCAGTTATCCCGGCGTATAAGTTCGCGCACCCGCGAGGCAGAGACGATCTCGCCGTCAGCGGTAATGCGTGACATAATCTTTAGGTCGATGCCATACAGCGGCAAAATTTCCGCCATTGCCTCGTTATAGGCGCGGGTAACCGGACAGTAAGGCTCATCGCCCACATAGCGGACTGTTACCCCCAGGGCCGGAGCGATGTACCGGGCAAAAACGGTGGCATCCAGCCGCGTCTGGGCGGCTACCGTCTCTTCGCCGCGGGTAAAGTAGCCGGGGAAGGTCGCCGCCGAGACAATATATTTGCCCCCTGGCAGCACAAGGATATTATGGTAGTCGGCCAAGCCCTCCCGCACCAAACGCAACCGTACATCGAAAGGGAAAAGGGAGCGATCCTCGCTCACGACCAGTACAACGACGGCAGCATTTTCCCGGGCCGCTTTGGTAATGACCGCCTTATGGCCTAAAGTAAAGGGGTTACAGTTAACCACCAAGGCCGCCCGCGGCCCTGCCGGCAAGGCAGCCGCTGCCTGGGCCAGTTCCCGGCAGTAACCGTCAATGGAGCCGATGCCGGCTTCGAGCAGGGCGGCATACGGCTCGGCCCGGGCAATTTCCTTAAAGCCTAAGGAAGCGAATAAATGAGCTTTGTTGGGGCGGGTGAAGACAAAATAGTGGAACCGGCCGCGCCGCGCGGCTTCCTGCATCAAGTGGCTGACGACGGTGGCCGCCAGACCCTCGCCCTGCAGCGCCTCATCAACGGCAAAGTTGCGCAGCACTTCCCCGGCCAGCGAGCCGGTTGCCACCAACCGGTCTTGACGGTAGAGCCCGACTGTATATTCCACGGTCTCATCAAAGGTTAAGTCAAATCGCGCCAGAAAATCGCGCACTTCGGCCACTTCGCGCAAGTTTGCCAAGTTGACGACCCGTAGCTCCGCATCAGCCCACAGCATGCTCACCCCTCCACTTGCCGCACCACATCAATGATGGTGCCATCACGGTACTCAACGACGGCGACAATCCGCTCACCGGTCTTGATTTTCGTCGGAATACCCGCAATTTTTTCGGCCAGCGCCTTCAGTTCGTCAATCTCTTTCACCGGCAGGCCGGCGGCTAAGAGTTTATCGCGCAAATCAGTCCGCCGCGGATTAACGGCCACGCCCCGTTCGGTTACCAGGACGTCAACCGTCTCGCCCGGCGTCGTAGCGGTGAGCACTTTGTCGACAATGATCGGCAAGCGCCCCCGCAGCAGGTTGGCGACGACAATGGTTACTTTCGCCCCGGCGGCGGCGTCGCTGTGGCCGCCGGAACCGCCCATGATCATACCGTCCGATCCGGTGACAACATTGACGTTGAAGTCGGTGTCGATCTCGGTCGCTCCCAGGATTACGGCATCCAATTTATTTACCGCGCAGCCGGCGTTAAAAGGATTAGCATAAAAGTTAGCGCCCACCTCCAGATGGTTGGGGTTGGTGGCGATGGAACGCACGGCCTCCAGGTCGAACCCCTGCACGTCAATTATCTTTTTAAACAGCCCCTTCTCCAGCATATCGACCAGATAAGCGGTAATACCGCCGAGCACGAAACTGCCGGTAACGCCGGCCTGAAGCATCTTTTGCCGCACGAAGTGGGCAGTTGCCAGTGTCGCCCCGCCGGCGCCCGTCTGGAAAGCGAATCCGTCTTTGATAAGTCCGGCCGCTTCGATGACGCGGGCTGCCGTTTCGGCCATTTTTAGGCCTACCGGGTCTTTCGTAATGCGGGTCGTCCCGGAAACAATCCCTTTCGGGTCGCCAACACTGTCCACTTTTACTACATAATCTACCCGTGTCTGCGGTATCGACACCGGCGCAAGCGGATATTCCACCAGATGATCTGTTACCGCCACAACGCAATCGGCATATTCGGCATCAGGAAAAGCGTAGCCAAGCGAGCCGCAGGCAGCCGGTCCCAGGACGCCGCTAATATTGCCGTAGTCGTCGGCAGCCGGCGCGGCGATGAAGGCCACGTCAATTTTCAGCTCACCGCACTCAATGGCCCGGGCCCGCCCGCCGTGGGTACGGAGAATAACGGGCTGCGCCAGTACGCCGCGGGAAATGGCCTGGGCAACGGGCCCTGACATATAGTTAGTATCGAGGGCGGTTACGACGCCGCTCTTAAAGTGTTCGATCATGGGAGCGTGGACGGGAAAAACGGAGCTTAAGGCTACTTTTAAATTTTTTAACCCCAATTTCGCCGCCGTCGCCAGCACCATGTTGACGACACCGTCACCGTTACGAAAATGGTGGTGGAAAGATAAGGTCATGCCGTCACGAACGCCGGCGCGGCGGAAGGCCTCTTCCAGACTGGGCAGCACCTTCGACTCGCCGGGCCGCACGGTCTTTACCCGCGGCGCCCTGCGGCACATATCCGGCACGGCCTTAAAGGCGCCGGCGAAGGGTTTGACCGGACCATAACCATCGATAGTTTCGGGAATTTCCCGTCCGATTGCATTGATCATTGTCCTTCCTCCTCCCTCAGCCCAAGCAACTTGGCCAGCTGCAGAATGCGTTCGGCCCGGTTGACGATAGGGGCATCTACCATCTTGCCGTCCAGCGACGCCACCCCCGAGCCTTCAGCCTCAGCCTGGCGGATAGCCTCAACGACGCGCCGGGCCCAGTCTATTTCTTTAGTACTGGGATTGAAGACACGGTGAATAATGTCGATCTGGCGGGGGTTGATCGTCAGTTTGCCACGAAAACCAAGGTGTTTGGCAAAGGCGGTGTCGCGCTCCAGGCCGGCTTCATCATTCGCGTCGGTATAGGGAGTGTCGATGGCCTGGATGCCGGCGGCCGCCGCGGCATTGACGAGCAGGGTGCGGGCGGTTAGAATTTCACTGCCTTCCGGCGTGCGCTGCGCACCGATGGCGGCCGTATAGTCCTCGGCCCCCAGTGCCAGAGCGACGACGCGCTTATCGGCCGTGGCGATTGCATACGCTTCGGCCAGCCCGCGCGGCGTTTCAATCAACGCGATTAAGTTGACCGGTTTCTGCCCCGGCCGTTCGGCTAGCGCCACCGCTTTAGCCGCAGCCTCAATGTCGGCCGCGCACTGCACCTTGGGCACCAACAAAGCATCGGGGCCGCAGGGCACAATCGCCCGGATGTCGGCCAAACCGAAGGTGTCAAGGGTGTTAATCCGGACCACCCGTTCACTGCCCGCGTAGTCCACATATTTGAGCGCATGCGCCACCAGCAGCCGGGCCGCATCTTTCTCTTGGGGCGCGACCGCGTCCTCCAGGTCAAGAATGACCGCATCGGCGCCAAAAACGCCGCCGTTTTGCAGCATACCGGGATTATTCCCGGGAATAAACAGCATCGTTCGCCGCAGCTGCATCATACCATCTCCTCCCGTAGCCCTACGCCCGCGCGGACCAGCGCCGCCAACGTGCGCGCCCGGATGGTATAGTCCAAGGCCCCGCGGTCAATGGCTTTAATGTAAGCATCGGTCACGCCCGCTTCCCGCACTACACTGGCAATTGTATGGCGGATGGCGTCACCATATTGGGCTAAGACAATGCTTTCCAGTTCAATGGTAATACCGCTGCCCGGCGCAGCGGGAGCGACGGCGACTATAATGTCGCTTGACTCCAGCGTGCCGGCCTGGCCGGTCTTTACAACCTGTACCATATATTATTCCCTCCTTAATATAAGGATGCTGCCTTCTTTGAAAGAAGGCAGCCGTTACTCTTTAGGTCGTGGCCAAACAAAACCCGGCAAAACCGTCCAGGTTGTCGGTATGAGGGCCGACGACGCCAATTATTAGATAGGTTTTCGACTTGGGATCGTATTTATATTCGTGTAACAAACGGAACCCTTCAATCTCTTGGGTATTGCGCACATGCGTCCGTGGTCCGGAGCAAACCCATATGTCGCTACCGATGCGAATATGCCCCTCGTCGCTGTAACAAACGTCCAACCCTTCGGCAATAATGGCCTTGACCTTCTTTTCCACTTCGCGCAAGTCCACGTCAAGCAGCATCGGGTACTCCAACACAAAGCCGTGGTGGACGTCGCGGTGCCCGAACTCCAGAATGGCGCCATAATCATTGACCAGTACCCGGGTTGTCAAATCTTCCGCCGTATGGGCCATCTTACGGTACCGTAGCGTTTTGGTGACGACATTAAAAATTTCTTTAGGAAAAGGTCCAAAGACGGTGGGCCGCACAACAATAACTTCGCCGCCGACACCGATCAGCACGTCGGCGTTGCGCTCGAGCAGCGGATATAATAGGTCAAAATGCTCAACGATTACCCGCTTGCCATGGGCCAGGGCCTTTTGCACCGCCTCCGCCAGGACATGCAGCTGTGTAAAGGCCATTTCAAACCGTATGTCGACGTGATAAGTATGGCTGGAAAAAAAGCCTTTGTCAACGTTTTTGAGGAGCGGCAACGGCCGGATATTGACGCCGTCGTCGTCATTCGTCAGTTCCAGGCCGGGAAACATGCCTTTCACCAGGGATGACTTGCCTGCCCCGGCATCACCGATGATACCGATCAGCCGGTCCAATGGCGACAGATAACGCTCGCCGAGTTGTTCACCCAGAATATACATCCGGTTGCGGCCCCGCGGGGCAAAATAGCTGGCATACATGAGCTGCTCGCCAATCAGCGACTTCATAAACTGCCTCCCGTTTGTTACACGGCAATGGTTTACTGCTTGCGCGCCCGGCGGAGGGCCAGGATGCGCTGCATTTCGTTATAAACAATCATATAGCCTTCGTCCACGCCCATGCCCGGCTTAGCCAGCATCTGCGCCGGCTGGGTGGCCATGGCGATGTGCACGCACACCTGGGCGGAGCGGTCGGTCTCATTGCAGGTGCCGCCCTGGTAAGCGCCGACCCCTTTTTGTTTGCAATAGAGGATGGACTCGATGATATTATTGATGCCGCCAAGATCGGGGGTCTTAATCTGTAGCATGTCACCGGCACGACGGTCGGCGAACAGTTTGATGTCCTCATAAGTGTTGCACCACTCGTCGGCCACTACTTCCACGCCGATGCCGGCCGCATGCAGGCGGGCGGTCAGGTCGGCCAGAATGTCGATCTGTTTGTCGCGGTCCTCAATGTCAATCGGGCCCTCGATGCGCAGTTTGAGCGGGGCGGCCGCCTTTTCCAGCCGGCCGAAGTATTCGACGATTTTGTCCAGGTCATTGTTGAACGCCAGGCCAATAGTGCCGTAGGTGTCGATGTGCAGCACCGGGTTATAATCGTCGCGGGTGCGCAGTTTCATAACCCGGTTTTTCAGCCACTGGACATACTCTAAGAGTTTTTCGCCGTTCTCCCCCAGTTTTTCCTTCACATTATTAATAAGGCCATGGGGTAAAACTTGCGCCTGCTTAATAATCATTTTGTCGGCGTTGTCATAGCGGTCATCGCCCGACTGGGTGAAGATTGGGATTTCCTGGTCGCTGACCTGGGTATTGTATTCCTCGGCGATGACTTCGCACATCAATTTTTTCTTCGCTTTGGCCACGGCGTCGAGGATGGCCTGGGTAACGCCATAGCGCAGGGCGGTGTGAATCCGTTTGCCGGTAGCGGGGTCGCTTAAGCTGTCGATTTCCTCGGCCAGGGCCTTGAAAGAGGTGAGTTCGCGGCCCACCAGCCGGGGCTTGATGTACTCTTCAATCAGGGGAATAAAGTCGTTGGCGAGGAACAGGGGATCACGGCCGCCGGCGCCGCTGTACTGCACCGCGGCACAGTCGCCGTAGGCAACCTGACCGTCTTCCAGGACCAGCATAACCGAAACTGCCTCTCCGGCCTGGCGTACTGCGGTAAAGCCGGGAGTGATAGGATCGCCCAAATAGGTAAAGCCGTCATGGGCGGCGCCGGCTTTAATCGCCCGCTGGTCGTCAAAATAGAAGCCTGTCATCCCTTTAGCGCACACTACGTCGATTATTTTCATAAGCTACCTCTCCGTTCATGTTTTTTCAGTTTACGATTTAGCGCGGTCTGCCGACCAGGCGGCCATTGGAAATGGCGTAGATATCGTCAATCACCATCTGGAAGCTCGGGCTGCGGCCTTCGGCCTTGCCCCGCTCCTCAATTTTAGCGCGGTGGAAGTCGATAATGTCCTGGGTAAAGGGCAGGTTGCCTACGTCAAAGAGGCGAACGGCGCCGTTGTTGTCGCGAGCCGGCAGGATTTTGTTAAGATTGAACTTGCTGGGGGCAAACGGAACGTCCAGGACGCCGGCGGCAAAGGCCCGCACCGTGCCGACGGCGTAGTCGCCGCCGCCCAGTTCAAAGACTTTGTCCAGCAGGCAGCGCGTCTCGGCCTTAATGATCTCTATCTCGGCCTCCACTTCCTTGGTCAGGGGGAAGGGCTGGTCCCGCAGCATGTTAATCATTTGTTTGGTTGCCCTGAGGCCCTGGGCGTTAGCTTCCTTGGTCGGGATGCCCAGCGCCTCGTGCGGCGTCTTGACGATAACTTTGGTCGCCTTGGCCAGCGCAGCGGCCGCAGCGCCCCAGGAGATAACGGCAAAAGCTTTGGCCTCATCCTGCGGGAAACCGCCCATCCATTGATGGAATACCGTTGTCAGCACGCAATCGGTATAGCCGTGCTTGGCAAAATACTCCTCAGCCAGGGCTTCGAGGGCTTTGATTGCGGCCACGTCCTGGATAAGGTTGCCGCACTGGCCGTAGCCGAGGGTAATATTTTTAACGCCCTGCTCGGCCGCGAGGATGCCTTCAATAATGGCCACCGCGTGGGAAATACTGGGCGGAACAAGCGTACCGGTCAGGGGACCGAAGGGTTCGCGGTTGATTTCGATGCCGTGTTCCGCATAAATGCCGACCAGGCGGTCGCAGTACTGCCAGTCAAGAATGGTTTTTTCCAGGGAAACGCTTTTGGCATAGGGGATATTGTACGAAATGCCGCCGCCTTCGTAGGAAGTAAAGCCGCCGGCCAGCGTAATTTCGGCAAGGAGGCGGGCATCAGGCGTGCCATGCCGTACCTGCAGGGGGGCATCCACGTTTTCCACCACTTTGCGCACTCCGGCCACGCCGTGGTTAACGGCCGGAAAGCCATTAAGGAGGGAACGGCCAGCCCGCAGGCTTTCCTCGATACCGTGTTGCGCTTCCTTATACTGGTTCTGGCGGGTATAGCTGTCGATAGTGGTCGGCAGGAGGTCGGCTTCCCCCTCTTTTTTGAGGAAATTCAAGAGTTCGATATGGTCGTCGATCAGGGCAACACCGGCGCGGGGCTGGGTCAACGTTTCGCCGTTCTGTTTGGCCTTGACCAGCCGCTTGGCAAACTGCCGGTTGGCCGGAATATTTTCGTGGTACTTTATCGCCTCGTCAAAGTCCACGTCCTGGCCGGTAGGCCATTGCTTGAGCACTTCGGCCCGGACGGCATAAAATTCGTCATGCGTCCATTTCTTATTTTTCAGTTCCATGACTGTCCCTCCGAACAATGTATTTTTTCAGCATGCGCACAGCCGTATCAGGATAGTCTTCCCCCAGCAGCCCCATGGCCGCCATGATGTACTGCCGGTCGATCAGAAACTCCGGTTGCTGCGGTTTGAGAATATGGGGATTGGCTTCTTCAAATACAATTCCCCGGAGTATGGCTTCCGGGTGCGGATTGTTGATGATGACGCCGCCGGTGCCGACGACGGTGGTTACGCCGGTCAAATCTTTACCGGTCTGGACAAAGGTCGAGCCGAAGGGGGTAAAATAAGTTTCGAGCTGGCCGACATGCCGGTCGGCGCTTAGTTTGGTACACGCGCGGCCCATGGCGATTTCGATGCGCTCTTCTTCCGCCGTTTGCGGCAAGTATTCAATATTGGCCTCTACTTTGGCCACATAGGCAACCACTGCTTCCTCGCTGGTCTCCGCATAGCTACCGATCAAGCGCGCCCCTGCCGCTTTTAAAAGCGCCCCGGCGCTGTAACGCATGCCCAAATCGCCTTCTACCGTCCGTTTGGCAAACGGTTCGGGCAAGCCACGCAAGGCTACGGCCGGTTTGGACGGTTCGCCTTTGCCGATGGAATAGACGTCGGTAGTAGCGCCGCCAATGTCGACGACCATGAGATCACCCAGGCCAGGCTCATTGTCCGTGCCGCGGCTTAACAGTTCGGCCGCCCGCAGCACGGCTGCCGGCGTCGGCATTACCATGCGGTCGACAAACTTATTGGCCTTATTCAGGCCCTTGGCCTCAACGATGCGTTTCAAGAACACATCGCGGATGGTGGCCCGGGCCGGTTCAATATTAAGTTCATTTAAGCGGGGCATGACATTTTCGGTATGATAGACGTCCGTCATGGTCGCGGCCAGCATCTTGACCACCGCCGGCGCGACCGATTTATTGCCGGCGACCACGACCGGCACGTTCAGGCCAGATGCGGCCAGCATCTTGGCGTTGTGGAGAATTACCTCCTTATTGCCGCCGTCAGTGCCGCCGGCCAGCAAGATAATTTCCGGTTTTAGCCCAACGATTTCCTCAAGTTCATAGTCGCTGAGTTCATGACAGTACACGCCCAGTACCTTGGCGCCGGCGCCGAGCGCCGCCCGTTTGGCCGCCTCGGCCGTAAGCTCCGGCACCAGCCCAATGGCCACCATCTTCAGTCCGCCGGCGGCGCTGGAGCAGCCGAGCACCTTGGCAAACTCAAGGCGCCCCGTTGTGGCAAAAAGCTTGTCCAACGCCTGGTTGAGGCCTTCCATTATGTCGGTTTCGACGGTAGTAATCCCGCGAGCGGTGCCTAAGATAACCTCCCGCTCCACGTCTATTGCTGTAATCTTGGTATAGGTGCTGCCAAAATCGATCAGCAACACATTAGCCATGGAGAAGGCCCCTTTGCGCCAAATCATGCTTTAGGTCGGCAATGACCTTATCCGGCAGGGTGCCGGGCGCATACACGCGATCGTACCCCATTTCCTTGAATTTGGCTTCAACGGCGGCAAAGTCGGTCTTGCCGACAACAAGGTTGCCGCCTACATAGAGCAGGATGTCACCAATCCCCGCTTCACGGCACATATCACGCAGGCCGCGGCAGTCGATTTCGCCGTGCCCGTAGAGCGACGCCACCAGAATCGCTTTGGCATCGGTCTCAATGGCGGCGTTGACAAAGTCTTTCTGCGGTACCAACACGCCGAGATTAACAACGTCGAAGCCGGCGGCGGTAAGGGCATGATCGAGAATTTTATTGCCCACCGCATGGCAGTCGGCGCCAATGACACCTAAAATAATTTTCACTTTGTCTTTTTGCATGTCCCCTTACTCCTTTTCTAACGTGTTTTGGCCTGCAGCCAACTTAGATGGTTATGACCGTTAATCTTGCCAATTTGCGGCTAATACCTGACAGCTCCGTTGGGTTGGCAACAGCTGCGCGGCGGCAATCAGCCACTCTTATTTTGTTCATTATGTAATTTTTCACTTAGCAAAATAAAAATTCCCCGGCGGCGCCGCAGTATGTAATCACTCCTTTTAAATTGGATTAATCCATTAATCCAAATCTAGTCCTGTTTAATATTATGGCATAAGTTTGTCTAAAGTTCAACAAATTTCGCAATATAAAAAAAGAAAAAACCGTCAAAACCTTGAACGGTTTTGACGGTAAGACCCGCTCCAATTTACCGTAAGATATTACCGGCAATGACCATGCGCTGCGCCTGGTTGGTCCCTTCGTAAATCTGCGTGATCTTGGCGTCGCGCATGAAACGCTCAACGGGATACTCGCGGCTGTAGCCGTAACCGCCGAAGATCTGGACGGCATCGGTCGTAACCGCCATCGCGGCGTCGGAAGCAAACATCTTGGCCATTGCCGCTTCTTTGGCATAGGGCAGGTTGTTGGATTTATTGTACGCCGCCCGGTAGGTCAAGAGCCGGGCCGCCTCCACCTTGGTCGCCATATCCGCCAGCATGAAGCTGATTGCCTGGTTATTGGCAATCGGCTTGCCGAATTGTACCCGTTCTTTCGAGTACTTGATAGCCGCCTCCAATGCCGCCTGGGCAATGCCTACCGACTGGGCGGCAACGCCGATGCGGCCGCCGTCAAGGGTCGTCATGGCAATCTTGAAGCCCTCGCCTTCCTTGCCGAGCAGGTTGGCAGCAGGCACGCGGCAGTTGTCGAGAATAACCTCGCGCTGCACCGATGACCGGATCCCCATCTTAATTTCTTTTTTGCCGAACGACAGTCCCGGGGTGCCTTTTTCCACAATAAAGGCGCTCATTCCCTTAGGACCGGCGGCTTTATCGGTAGCGGCAAAGATAACCTCGATTTCCGCTTCCCCGCCATTGGTATTGAATACTTTCGTGCCGTTAAGAATGTAGTAATCGCCGTCGCGCACGGCCGTGGTCGAGCCGGCCGCGGCATCGGTGCCGGCATTGGGCTCGGTGAGGCCAAACGCGCCCAGTTTTACCCCTTCGGCCAACGGACGGAGGAATTTTTGTTTTTGCTCTTCCGTGCCGTATTTGTAAATCGGCCAGGAACAGAGCGATACATGGACGGACAGACCAATACCGGTAGACGCGCACACCCGGGAAATTTCTTCAACCGCAATGGCGTAAGCGACAAAATCGCTTCCGGCACCGCCATACTTTTCCGGATAAGGCAAACCCATAATCCCCAACTTGCCCATTTCGTCGAAAATTTCCCGCGGGAAAATTTCTTTTTCATCCCGCTCGGCTGCGCTGGGGGCAATCACTTTCTCCGCAAACTCCCGCACCATTTTGCGAATGTCTTCTTGCTCAGGGGTAAGCGTAAAATTCATTCACATGCACCTCCATCGGTAAAATTCGGATTTTGCCCTAAAACGACCATAGCCTTGCATCTTTATATAAGGGCGGTCCCCCTCCCAACAAGCAATAACCAACAACGGGTAGGGGGCCGCCAAAAGACCTTTCAGACCTTCTATTTCTTAGCCGGCGCCGGATCAGCCAAATCAGCGGTAATACCGGCGATGCGCTTGGCATCAGCCGCAAATTTTTCCCACGGCTCCATCGCTCTTACGACCAACCGGGCGCCGTCAGGCGAACCGCCGCCGTGCATGCAGCCCGGTATGCCGCCGCCGACCGTCAGCCATTCTACCAGACGGGCAGCACGGGCACGGGTTTCACCGTCAGAACCGGCCGCCAGCATCTTATACAGCGTTTCCCCATACAGCGGCGACTGGAAGTCTTTGTAGGACGGGAAACAGCCGGTCTCAGCAATGCCGCCGCTGATATCCTGAGCAATAACCTTTGTTTCGTATGGCAGCTTAGCGACCTGGGTCTTATTAACATGGGCCAGTAAGAGGTCAGGAATCCAGAGACCGGACGGGTGTGCCTTGCCGGCCATCATGGCGCCCAGGCCCAACCCATAAGTAATTTCGTTATTAATCGCCATTTGATTTAGCTTTTCTTGGAAAACTTTCGAGGACAAGCCGTTAGCGCGGGCCATATTCATGGCGGCGCCGATCATAATGTCCCCTTGCCCGGCGACGCAGGCGCCGATAGCAGCGCGGTAAATCGCCGTGAAGTAGCTGATAATCTTGCCGGTGTATTTGAACTCACCGCACAAAAATACCCGGTCGTTCGGCACAAAAACATCGTCGAAAATCAGGAAGGCTTGCGTAATGTTGCCGGCCTTCGGCGCATCCCAACCCTCTTCCTCATCACGGGTGTCGCTGGGACGACGGGTTTCCACGATGGTCAAGCCTTCGGCGTCACGCGGCACGGCGGCGGCCACGCAGAAGTCTTTCTCCGATTCGCCGTAACCGCTGCCCGGCAGGATAATAATCTCATGGGCAGCAGCGACCCCGCAGATTTGCGCCTTGTAACCGCGAATAACGATGCCGTCCGGCCGGACTTCTTTGACGTGCAAGTTGCTGTCTTTGTTCGGCTGCTGGGAAGGTTTGAGGCTGCGGTTGCCTTTGGCGTCGGTAATCGCGCCGGCCAGGGCAAACGCATTGTCTTCAACGTAACGGAAATACTTCTTCACCCGTTCATGATAGTTGGTCCCCAGTTCTTTATCCATTTCATAAGTAACCGCCCACAGCACGTTGATCCCGGTCCAGCCGGCGCAGGTTGCGCCCTGGCAGGTCCCGGTAACCCGGTATTGCGCGCGCTTCATCAGCGAATTGCCCATGACCGCCTCGGCACTGTTCATCAGGGTATTCCAGCGGTGGGCCGTTTCGCCGGTCAAATGGGACTTGGCGGTAAAGATCGGTGCCTTTTCCGGATCGAAGGCCGCGTCGTAAGACTGCGCCACCGATTGGACATGAAGCCGGGTCGCGGGATGACTCGTTACGTCCTCGATGAGTTCACCCCATTTATAAATGTTGGGACGCAGCTTTCTCAGACTTTCTTTGTACTGTTCGCCGTTCATCAACATACTGACCACTCCTTTTCAAATAGTTTGGTATAACTAAAGCCTTACAACCAGCATGGTTGTTAAGCTTTTTTGGACAGGATTTCGTCTTTGAGGCCCATCGGTTTGTCTGTAAAAATCCGCCGGTCCATCAGCTTAAGGTCGCTGGCCACGTGCGGTTTAAACAACATCTGGCCGAAAATATCTTTTTCCAGGTCTACGCCAGGCGCAACTTCCGTTAAGGTCAGCCCTTCCGGCCGCATCTCAAAGACCGCCCGCTCGGTGACGTAAAGCACCTTTTGCCCTTTTTCGCGGGCGTACTCGCCGCTAAATGTGATGTGTCCCACTTTGGGCACCAGTTTTTTAGCTTTTCCTTCCTCAACGATCGTCAATTTGCCGTTGCCGGTCGCCACTTTCAAGCCGCCGGCAGTCATGGTGCCGCAGAATACTACCTTTTTGGCGTTCTGGGTAATGTTGACAAAGCCGCCGGGACCGGCAATCCGCGGCCCGAATTTGCTGACATTGACATTACCGTAAACATCAAGTTCGGCCATCCCGAGACAGGCCAGGTCCAAACCGCCGCCGTCGTAGAAATCGAACTGACTGGGATGGTCAAGGATGGCTTCCGGATTAATCGAACAGCCAAACCTTAGGCCCGAGGTCGGAACCCCACCGATGAGACCGGGCTCAATGGTTGCTGTTAAAAGATCAATGATACCTTCCTCGGCCGCTACCGCCGACACGCCTTCCGGCATGCCGATGCCCAAGTTGATCACACTGTCCGGGCTAAGCTCCATAGCCGCCCGGCGGCAGATGATCTTTCGGTCATCCAGCGGTATCGGCTCGATGCTGCTTAGCGGCGCCTTTATTTCACCGGTCAAAGCCGGATTGTACTGCTCGACCATGCTTTGCCAATGATTTTCCGGTTTGGCGACCACAATGGCATCCACCAATATGCCGGGCACGACCACCATCCGCGGGTCTAACGTGCCGGTTTGCGCCAGGCGCTCGACCTGCACGATAACCTTGCCTCCCGAGTTTTTGGCCGCCATGGCTAAGGCAAGAAATTCCAGCCGGATGGCCTCCTTTTCGATAGTAACGTTGCCTTTTAGATCAGCCGTCGTCCCCCGGATTATGGCGACGTTAATCGGGAAAGCCTTATACCAAAGATATTCCTGCCCTTCCAGTTCAATCAGCTTAACGATTTCCGCCTTGGAGATACTGTTCAGGCGCCCGCCCGTTTCCCGCGGATCGGCAAAAGTCTTGAGCCCCACATGGGTAATAACGCCCGGCTTTTTCCCCGCAATGGCGCGGAAAAGGTGCATCATTACTCCCTGCGGCACGGCATAGGCTTCGACTTTTTCCTCATTAATCAGCCGCACCATGTCCGGTTGGAGATTAAAATGTCCGGCAATAATCCGTTTGATCAGCCCTTCTTTGCACCACCGGTTAAGTCCCCAGTTGGACTTGCCGTCGTTTTGCGAAGCGCCGTACGCCAGCGTGAGACTGTGCGGCGTACCTGTCTTCAAAAAACTTGCTTCTACCGCTTTGGAAATTTCTTCCGGATGTCCCATGCCGATAAAGCCGCTTATAGCTACCGTATCGCCCGGCTTTATCAGTCGGACCGCCTCTTCTGCGGTCATTACTTTGTTCAACTTATCCACCCCCTCGCACTTTTAAAAACCACGACCGGTCTTACGGTTCCTCTCTTCTATGTTGCAATTTTCGTGCCAAAATTCACAAGATTAAAAATCAACAAAAATCTGCGGCCCAAAAAAAATACTTGATGCGGTAAAGCATCAAGTATTTTGGCGAATGATTTTAACTATATTGTTTATATTATATGTGCACGCGATGCTCCCATGCATCGTGTTGATGCACCGAATCATCACTCAGTGTTGTCCGGTATTCTTTAAGTTTGCGGACAATTGTCGATTGGTTCACCCCTAAGGCCTGGGCCGCCTTGCGGGTTGTGCCGTACTTAGCCATCGCCCGGCAGATCAGCTGGCGTTCAAGCTGCGAAATTGCCTGCCGCCAAGGCACAATGGTATTGAGCTTAACTGCTTGGGCGGGACAACGAAGCTCATCCTGCAAAAAATCCGGCAGGTGTCGCATTTCAATTATCGGTTCATTGACCAGGACTATCAGACGTTCAATAATATTTTCTACCTCGCGGACATTGCCGGGCCAATCGTAGCGCATCAACTGCTCAACGACCTCGGGGGCAAGCGCTTTTGTTTTACCGTGTTTGCGATTAAACTTTTGCAAAAAAAAGTGCAGCAAAGCCGGCAAGTCTTCCCGCCGTTCCCGCAAGGGGGGAATTTCTATATTTATGACATTCAGGCGGTAAAACAAATCGTCACGAAACTCGCCTTTTTTTACCATCATGGCCAGGTCCCGGTTGGTAGCGGCAATAATCCGCACATCAACCGGGATTGGCTTAACGCCGCCCACCCTGGTAATTTCTTTGTCCTGAATAGCCCTGAGTAGTTTGACCTGCAGGTTGACAGGCAGCTCGCCGATTTCGTCCAAAAACAACGTACCGCTGGCAGCCAATTCGAACATTCCCGGCTTGCCTTCGCGCTTGGCCCCGGTAAAAGCCCCTCCTTGGTATCCAAACAATTCAGACTCGAGCAAGTTCTCCGGTATGGCACCACAATTAATTTTTATTAACGGTTTGTCACACCGCGAACTGAGATAATGAATTTTTGAGGCTACTACTTCTTTTCCCACCCCAGATTCGCCGGTAATTAACACGGTCGAGTCCACCTGCGCCACCCGGCTTGCCAGTTCCAAAATCCGCTGCATCGTCGGACTTTGCGCCACGATGTCATGGCTAGCCAGCTGTTGCCGCCGGATTTCATCTTCATAACGTTTTTTAATTTCAACCGTAGTTTTCAACTCTTCTTTAAGCTTCATCAGCACGGTTATGTCTCGAACGTTGACTACCACTAACCTTATTTGCCCATTGTCTCCCAAAACCGGTGTACCGGTAGCCATTATTTTTGTCCCTTTTTTCGGCCCTTGAGTGATTTCCAGCATTACAGTGCACGACTGTTTTTTAGTTATTGCTTCAATAGCCGCCGAATTGCTATATAAACCGGCAGCTACCAGTTCGTAGGGTGTCCTGCCCCGTACCTCCTCGCGGGAAAATCCGCAAATTCTTTCCCATGACGAATTGACCCTGATGATCCGCGCATTATGGTCACAAATATACAGTCCGTCATAAGATGACTCAAAAATCGCTTCAAATTCGTTGGCCAACATTTTGGCCTGCCTAAGCTCCTTGTTTTCTGCCGCTAAGAACTTTAAAATATCATTTTTGGCGATAAACCCTCGCAAACAGCCCCTTTGTTTGTTTCCCACCACCAAAATGTCTTCAAAAGCAGCTAATAAAGCCTCATCCAGTTCGTCATCCTCACCGAGCAAGACAGTCTTTACTATATATCCCTCCAATGCGGCCGCATTTTGCCCAATCAGATCCCGCAGCCGCACGATCCCCAAGTATGTATTGTTTTTGCCGACTACAGGCAATGCCGCATACGGGACTTGGGCAAATACCTTAAGCGCAGCGTCCGTATCCATATCAACACAGAGAAACGGCCGAAACTGCCAAGCAAGCTCTTTAACCAGCAAAACGGCGCCCCCCCTTTTTCGATTTTTCGAAAATTACCGTCATTTTAAGCTTAAACTACTACGGATTACTTGTAAAGAAAAAGACAAAAACCTGTAGGACTAAAACCGTCCTACAGGTCGATTATTTCGGCCGTCATGGCCGGCAAGCATATATTTATAATACCTACAGTTATAGCGTCTGGGCCACCAGTTTGGCGACAATTTGGTGCAGTGACCCCTGGTCAATTTCATAGTAAAAAACGATTATCTCCTGGCTATCCATCGCCAAATGCCGTACCAGGTGCTCCCGCTCCTCACAGACCAGGAGAACACGGTGGGTGGCAATAAACCGCCGCAGTTCATCCCGGTCGCCGGAAAGAGTTACATCCAAATCCACGCCGGTAATGTTAACCCGCACCAGTAGCCGTTTAAGGGCTTCCACAAACCGGTCGGTCAGGGCGATCACGCCAATACTGTTGCCAGCCGGCAACCGTGCCAGCCTTATAACAGCCTCCAGGCTGGGCACCGTGGCCGCGGCGATCAGTTTCGGACTTGGCCCCATAAGTTTGCTGACGACCGCCTGATGCTCCATTGTTGTCACCACTAAGTCGCAGGCGTGAAGAAGCTGAACCGGCACCTTCCCGCTTTCCAGTTCGTCAAGCAGCACTGTTTCAAAATGAACGTTGGCAACTTGGTCAATCTGCCGGATAAAACGGCGGGTAAATTCGACGGTACATTCTACGACGGCAACCCGCAGCTGGCGTACCGCCTCGGCTTTTTCTTTGGCGCGAATGGCGACAAAGGCGGCAAACTGTTCGACCGTAAAGCCTAAGTCCAGCACTTTGGCCATGGCATCGTCAATGATGCGCAATAGCCGTTCCCGCCGGCTGCCGGCAATAACGTCAAAATCGTCGCTTTGAGTTTCGGCCGCACGGACAAACGTGCCCCGACCCTGGCGCGCTTCCAGAATGCCCTCCAGCAGCAGCTCCTTGTAGGCGGCGCTAACCGTATTGCGACTTATGCCGAGTTCGGCGGATAGTTCACGTTCGGTCGGCAGTTTGTCCCCCGGCTTGTACTCGCCGCTTTTTATTTTTTCCAGGATGAAGTTTTTCACTTGCAAATAAATCGGGATGCCTACTCGCTGCAAAAACATCAGGCTCACCCTTACCTCGGCTTGTTCGTTGAAGCCAAGCCATCAATCTCCATTAAGTTATTTCCCGGCAATATCGATAAATTCCGCCTCAACCTGCCCGTCAGCCGTAATGGTCAAGATGCCAATACTGGGCCTGCTACCGCCGCGGGGACGGGCCGCGCTGCCGGGATTGAAAATAATGAGCCTGCCGTGGCGGGCGAGATACGGAACATGCGTATGACCAAATACCACAATATCCACCTCGTACTTTTCGCCCCACCACACCAGCTCGTTAAACCTTACGCGGGCCTGGTAGCGATGGCCGTGAGTCAGCCAGATTTTCTTGCCGCCAGCATCAACAAATTCGTCGATTTTGGCCGCAGTCAAGCCGTCGCAGTTGCCGGCGGCGGCAATCACCTTGAGCCCGCTGAGTTCGGCAAGCAAATTAGCGTCCTGACTGTAGTCACCGGCGTGAAGCCACAAGTCTACCGGTCCGCCGGCAAAAATGGCCCGCCGGATGGCGGCCGCATCGCCATGGGTATCGCTGATAACGCCAATCCTCATCGCTGCCGCTCCGCAAGCATCGCAGCCATTTGCCGTAAAGCCTTGCCCCGATGGCTGACCGCGTTTTTTTCGGTAATAGTCAGTTCGGCCACCGTCTTCCCCAGCTCAGGTAGATAGAGGAGGGGGTCATAGCCAAAGCCGCCAGTCCCGCGCGGCTGCTCTAAAATAATTCCCTCGCAGGCGCCTTCGGTTACCAGCAGTGTACCGTCTTCATCAAGAAAGGCGAGGACGCAGCGGAAACGCGCCGATCGCCGCTGAATCGGTACGCCGGCCAGTTCGCACAGCAGCTTGGCGTTGTTGGCCGCATCGCCCGCTCCCTCCCCGGCATAGCGGGCAGAAAAAACGCCAGGTGCACCGCCCAAAGCATCTACTTCCAGCCCCGAATCGTCGGCTAAACAGGCCATACCGGTATAGCGGGCATAATGTTTCGCCTTTAATACAGCATTGGCCGCAAAAGTATCGCCGTCTTCCACGGCATCGGGGATAGCACCGAAATCGCGCAGCGACCGCAAATTAACAGGCAAATCGGCCAGGGCGGCGGCAATTTCCGCAACTTTGCCGGCATTGCGAGTAGCTACGACAATCTCTTTCACGGCACCCGCCCCACTTTCCACGACAATTCACCCAATACTTCTTTTTGATAGTCAATCAGTTCGGCAATGCCCCGTTCGCCAAGAGTCAACATCTCGGCGAGCTGCGCCTTGGTAAAGGGGTGTTTTTCCCCGGTGCCCTGCACTTCCACCAAATCGCCGTTGCCGGTCATAACGATATTCATATCCACGATGGCGGCTGAATCCTCGGCGTAACACAAGTCGAGGACGGCTGTCCCGTCAACGACCCCCACGCTGACGGCAGCGAGAAAATCTTTAATCGGAAAGGGCTTTTCGGGGTCGGTATAAATGGTGTTGACGGCGTCTACCAGGGCGACGAACGCCCCGGTAATAGAAGCGGTGCGGGTGCCGCCGTCAGCCTGGATGACGTCGCAGTCGATCCAAACCGTTCGTTCACCCAGGGCTTTAAGGTCTACAACACTGCGCAGCGCCCGCCCGATGAGCCGCTGAATTTCGTGGGTCCGGCCGGTCAGGCGGCCTTTGGCCGCTTCCCGGATATTACGCGTCTGGGTAGAGCGGGGCAGCAGCGAATATTCGGCCGTAATCCAGCCCTCGCCGGTGCCTTTGAGAAAGGGCGGCACCTTCTCTTCGATCGTGGCGGCGCAAATGACTTTGGTGTCGCCTACTTCAATCAAAACCGAACCTTCGGCATGCTTTAAATAATGGCGGGTAATAGAAATGGGACGCAGATCAGCAGCCTGCCGGCCGTCAATTCTCATGCAAACGCCTCCTAAACTCTGGTTAAAGTATACTGCTCCTGGTCTTGCAAGAAATAATGCTGGAACTTACCTTGCTTGGCGGCGGCCTGTACAGCTTCGACCGCCCCCTGCCGGCAGCGTGGGCAGCTATTCCGGGGAATGATACCGATAAAGGCCGACTTGTAGCCGAACCCGTACCCTTCGGCTTCGGTCGCGATGGTTATGTAGCCGTGACAGCACGGGCACTGCCGCACTGTTTCCACCTGGTGCTCACGGATGCCACTGTCATCATAATAAATCCCCCGCCGGCGCTGCCAGAAATCGCCGGCCTGCGCCACCGCCCGGCGGCGCAGTTCATCCCGCCGCGCCCATGTTTCCCGCCAATCCTGCACCAAGCGGCGGATATAGGCCGTAGTCGCCGCTGATTGGTGGCGGACAGACTGGTCGAAATCGGGCTCTACCACCTTGCTGTAGTCTAGCCCGGCCATTGCCAAAATAATGCCGGTATTGACATAGGGCAATGCGTCCTCAATTGAATAGCCGCCTTCCAGGACGGCAATATTGGCCTTTAGTTTGTCCGCCAGCCGGGCGTAGCCCTGGGCGGTAATCGCCATATTGGCCAGCGGGTCGCTATAATGATTATCCTGTCCGGCCGAGTTGATCACGATGTCGGGCCGAAACTCTTCCAAAACCGGCAAAATTAAGTTGTCCAGCACATAGTGCAGCCCTTCGTCGGTCGTCCCCGGCGGCAGCGGCAGATTTATCGTGGTGGCAAACGCTCCCGGGCTGCCCGTCTCGTCCGTAAACCCGGTGCCAGGATACAGGGTGCGCCCGTCTTGGTGAAAAGAAATAAACAAGGTGTCGGGGTCATGGTAAAAAATATCCTGCGTACCGTCGCCGTGATGCACATCGGTATCGACAATAGCCACCCGGCCCACTCCATAGCGGCGGCGCAAATATTCTACCATAATGGCCTCGATATTGATAGTGCAAAAGCCCCTGGTCCCATGAACAACACGCATGGCATGATGTCCGGGAGGCCGCACAAGTGCAAAGGCCCGCGCCACTTCCCCGGTCATAACGGCGTCGGCGGCCGTCATAGCGCCGCCGGCCGAAACAAGATGGGCATCGGTAATCAGGGAAGCGATATCGGGCACGCCAATGTGGACGGCCTCGACATCATGCAGCGCCGCCAGGCGTGGTTTATACTCGCGGATATTAGCCAGATCAAGGATGCCTTCCTCGACAATTTGGTCGCGGGTATAAAGTAGCCGTTCCTCCCGTTCGGGATGGGTCGGGGTAATTGCCCAGTCAAAAGCCGGAAAAAAGACTAAACCGAGCGGTTTACCTGGCATCGCTGCCCCTCCCTTCACGCCAGGCGGTAACAACCCCTGGCCGAATTTGCTGCTGACAAGTTAAAATTTTGCCGGTCGTACTAAAACCGCGTACCAGATTGAACTCTTCCTCATAAACCGTTTCCGCTTCACCGACCGGAATGCCAAGCTGCGCCGCCCGCTCGGCCAAGTGACGGCCGGCCAAGTCGCGCATGTCCGCCAGCCGGAGCTGCCGCCGCGCGAGCGGTGCGCGTAAGGACTGTTCTGCGACCGTATAATACCCCTGGGCCGTATCAGCCCGTACCGTTACGGTAAGCGTCGGCCGGGCAACAGCCGCACCGATGGCATTAGCCACTACCGCCCGATCAGGAACGTGCACCGGCAGGCCCAATTTAGTTGCCACTACCGTCGCCAGGGCGGCGGCGCCGCCGACGGCAACGATGCGGCGGGGAGTAAACTGTAGGCTATGAACAATGTCATCCACCTTATAAACCGGCCGGTTGTGATGTTCCGCCAACATAGCGGCAATGGCCCGACAAATCGTCGCGGCGGCCGCGTCCAAAACGGTGCGGGCCGTTTCCTCCGCATGCCTAGCCGGGTCGAGCTGGCGCATCGCCGCCAGTGCCTGTTCGCGGTCGCCAAAACTGGCTATGCCGGCAACAATCATGGCATCCGCAACCGTCGGCACAGGACCGCCGGCGGCCATGGCCGGGCCGCGCCGCTCAGGGCCAACGGCAATAGAGTCTCCTTCCCGGCGTACAAAGCTGTCGCCGCCAACCCCTACCGATTTAAGCCAAAAGGCCCTTACTGCCGTCGGATAGCCGTTGATGCTGGCGCCCCGGGCGGCAAAAAGCGGCGCGCCGCTCTGCCATAAAGCAATGTCGGTAGTGGTGCCGCCAATATCCAGCGATACAGCTTCATCGGCCACGTCGGTCAAAGCCATGATGCCCAGGACACTGGCCGCCGGACCGGTGAACACGGCTTCCACGGGTTGGCGCCTGGCGGCCGGCAGGGGCAGTGTCCCGCCGTCGGCTTTGAGAATATATACCGGCGCGGTAATGCCGCGCTCGGCCAACGCCTGTTCGACCGCATCGGCAAAAGCGGCAAACCGGCGCCACACGGCGGCGTTATAGTAGGCTGAATTGGTCCGCCGCCAAAAATTGAGCGACCCGCAAACTTGAGAAGCCAGCGTAATATGTTCCGGCCGGGCCGCCTGTTCGACCCACTGGGCCACGGTCAGCTCATGGGCCGGATTGCGTACGGCAAATTTACCGGAAACGGCAAAAACGCGCCGGCCGGCAAACCGGCGGCAGGCCGCGGTTACCTCCGCTTGGGTGGGCGCCGCCACTTCCCGTCCCCGATGATCAATATAGCCGGACAGCACTACCGGTTCTTCCGGCACCATACCGGTGATGTCCAGTCCCGGCCCGGGAATGATTATAAGGCCGACTTGGTCGGTCTTATTTTCCACCAGGGCGTTGGTAACAATCGTCGTCGACAGCGCCACCCGTTCGATGCTGTCGGCCGTAAGTCCGGCCAAAGCGGCATCCATCGCGGCGAGAATTCCGGCCAGAAGCTCACCGTGGGTAGTAGGGCGTTTGGCCTGGGCAACGACCTGGCCGCCCTCAACGATAACGGCGTCCGTAAACGTCCCGCCCACATCGATCCCCAGTAACATACATCATCCCTTCTTTCCGCTTGCTCCGCTTGTTTCAATATTCACCGTAGGCCCAGGCAATCCTCCCTAAGCGCCTGGAAATCTCATGCAAAAAGCGGCTTGGCAGCGGGCTTGGCCACCGGTCCGAAAAAGTCCGGCGCAGACAAAAAAGGAGGATAGTTGTAGTCTATCCTCCTGTGGATGGCTTTAACCTGCCGCCGGCGTGCGGGCCTCTACCTCGGCATAGTTTTTGATAATCACGATCGGCGTCTGTTCCGACGCGTTGCCAAAGGGATTATCAATAAGAATCTGCGCCAGGCGCTTGGGGTCGAGCCCTTCGGTAACGCCCAGCACGGCCGCTCGTTTCAGGTCGTTGACATCGGCGACCGCCGCGCCATAGCAGCCCAGCCGCTTTTTAATCTCTTCCGCTACCCCGCTCGGATTGGCCGGCCCATACACAATATGTTTGTCAAAGGGCGGCATGGTACCGGTGACATCATCAATCAGCGCCGCCTGCTCGCCGGCCAGCTCGTAGAAAACACCGCTCTTGCCGACCAGTTTGGCCAGCATGCCGATAATCATGGCAAAAAACATGCGCCACTCCCCTTCATGGTTCATGGCCGCCTGCATGCCATAAATACTGGACAGGCTTCCCTTCTGCGGCACAAACCGGCACATAATCCGCGCCAAAAAGCCCGGTTTAAGTTCTTCCGGCCGGATAATCCGCCCTTGGGTAATGGCGACGACGCTTTCGGCCACGGAAACAACATCGCCCGGTCCAACCCGGTCTTTAGCATATTCTTCAATGATATCCACAATATTATCTTTGGGAGTCAAAATGCGCGTGCGCACCGGCTCCAACTTTAGCTCCGCCATAATGTTTACCTCCTATGCTGCCACGCCTGCCGCCAGGGCCCGCTTAATTTCGTCGGCCGTCATCACCAGACGCGTTTTCTGGATATACCAGTCAGAACGGGCCACTACCTGGTAAACGATGTCGATCGGCATGTCTACCATCTGCCTGAGGGCATCCCGGATATCGCCATTTTTGGCCGTGAACTGCACGGTGAGAATTATCGCGCCGCCGGTCGTTTTGGGAATGATAACGGCTTCCCAGTAACCGTCGGTACGAGGGTTGGCCTCAAGGGTCAGCCGCGATTGCACTTCTGCCAGGTCGTACTGCTCATAGGGCAGCAAATGCCGAGGATACGCATCCATGATGGTGCCGTCCTGCGTTCCTTTGTTGACAAAAGGAACTTTGCAGGAAAAAATAGCCTTGTCGGTGCTAAGCTTGTCCAAAACAAAATCAGTGCGCTGGTCAACGAGGAACTCAAACTCCGCATCGCCCTGCCGGACAATGTATAGCCACACGGCGAGGATAACGATACCGGCTATAACCAAAAGCCAGGTGAGAAACTCCACTTGTCACTCCTCCATCTTCCAATATTGCGCTCCGCCGCCCGCCGGTGCCAAAGCGCCAAGCAAAAAGGTCATTGCCATTGTTGCCACAGCCAGACGTCGTTAGACGTCTGGCATGCTCGTCATGTCAACTTTTTCAAAGGCAGGAAGCGGCCCGGGGATAATGCGGGCCGTCAGCCGCTTGGCCCGCTCCAGGTCAGCGGAAAAACAAAACCGCACCGAACCCGGCCCTTCACCCCAAAGGTCATGCCCGGCCAGCAAGCTGGCCGCGTCCAAAGCCGTTTCCCGGGCCGGGTTGACAATGGTTACCGCCGGTCCCAGATAGCG
This sequence comes from Sporolituus thermophilus DSM 23256, assembly GCF_900102435.1. Classification (NCBI taxonomy): domain Bacteria; kingdom Bacillati; phylum Bacillota; class Negativicutes; order Selenomonadales; family Sporomusaceae; genus Thermosinus; species Thermosinus thermophilus. The sequence goes on from NZ_FNBU01000007.1 coordinate 42,939, forward strand.
GCTAATAACAGGGTTAATAAACGGATAATGGGTACAGCCAAGAATAAGCGCATCCACGCCTGCATCCCGGAGCGGCCGAAGATACTCGGCCACTGCCGCTTCCACTGCCGGACCTTCCAGTTGTTCCCGTTCGATTAACGGCACCAGCTTGGGACAGGCTTGAAGAGCGACAACGGCCTTCGCATCAATCGCCCTGGCCGTCCGCTCGTGCAGGCCGCTGGCCACCGTCGCCTGGGTGGCGATGACGCCGATCCGTCCGCTCCGGCTGGCCGCTAACGCCGACCGTATGCCGGTATTGACCCCCACCACCGGAAAGGGAAACTCGCGCCGAGCCATATCGAGGCCAACCGCGGTCATAGTATTGCAGGCTACTACCACCATTTTTACCTTTTGTTCCGTAAAGAACCGCAAAATTTGCCGCATAAAGGTCAAGATTTCCGTCGGCGGACGATCACCGTAGGGTATGCGGGCCGTATCGCCGAAATAGATAAAGTGCTCGTCAGGCATCAGTTCCAATAACTCTTTGACTACCGTCAGCCCGCCAATTCCGGAATCACATACGCCAATCGGCCGATTGTCTCCCATAGCGCCGCCTCCTTACACTATCAGCAATATTCTCTCCGCAATTTATATCATTCTATGTAGCGCTGGGCCGCTTGCGCCAACTTGGCGTAAATCGAATGCGGCAAGCGGATAATTTTACCGTTTTGGTCGGTAAAAACGTTTTGCGTACGGCCAGTCGCCAGCAGCACCCCGTCTGCTTCGCGCACGACCCGATACGCAAAGACCATCTTGACACGGGAAACCTCAATGAGATCCGTTTCAACAAGTATGTAATCGTCAAACCGGGCCGAGGCGCGGTATTGACAACTGACATCGGTAATTGGAAACAGGATGCCTTGGTCCATAAGGTCGAGCAGGTAAATGCCTACCTGGCGCAGATATTCCACCCGCCCCATCTCAAACCAGCGGAAATAGTTCGAGTGGTGGACAACTCCCATCATATCTGTTTCCACAAACCTTACCTTATCTCGTACCGTGACCATCAGACTTCCTCTTTCTCCTGTACCAATTCGCACACCTTGGCCGCCGCTTCCTTAATCAGGGTTACCAGCGGACGGTTTTCCAGGCCGACGATATCAAAGTGGTTTTGACTAACGGGAATTAAAATTTTGCGCGCATCGCAGGACGCGACCGCTTCGGCGATACCGGGAGTTATTTCCCCCAGAAGAGCATTGGGAATGACAATCCCGATCGGGCCGACGACAATATCGGCCTTGCGCAAGGTAACCCTGACCGCATTTTCGCCGGTTGCCCCGCGGGCTGCGCCGGCCCGTACCATGTTATTGGTAGCCAGGGCATTGGTGCCGAGGGCAATTACTTCCGCTTTATCCCCCAGCTGGGATGTGATGTGCGTGACAAGCTGGACGCCAAGGCCGCCGCCCATGCCGTCCACTACCGCTATGCGCATACTCATCTCCTTTCTATATAACACTGCGCCGGACAATGACCCGGTGGGCAATATTGGCGCAGTGCGTTTCTTTAATTAAAACCGCGAAGACCAGACCGGCAGCCAGTATGGCAACACAAAGCCAGAAGGCGCCCTGGTAAGCTTCGAGGGGATATACTTTTACGCCGTCCTCGATAATTCCCTGCCAGCGACGGTCAAGCATCCAGCCGAACAGCGGCTGAATCAGCGCCGCCCCGACAAAGGCGCCGACATTAGCCGTGCCGGTGGCCATCCCGGTCATGTCCGGCGGATTAACTTCTTTGGCGCAGGCTAAAGTCAGGCTGACGGCGGAAGCGCCGGCGCCGATAATAAACAGAATGGGAAAGAGAGCCCATCCGGGCGGGCGGCCACCGTTCCAGACGGCGATACCCAGGCAGCCGGTAAAAATAAGGACGGCGCCGAGCACATAGGGCAAGCGGCGGCAACGCCAGCGGTCAGACAGGTAGCCAAGCAGCGGTCCGGTCAGCATGTATCCCAAGGACAGGGCTGCTGCATAATTGGCGGCTGTGACCCGCGTCATGCCATAAACTTGCATAAAATAAGGAACGCCCCATACGCCGGCCAGCGCCATAAAAACGCCATACATGCAGGCCGAAGCCAGAAACGGCGGCCAAGTATACCAGTTTACCCACACCGTCCGCAGACTTTCAGTAACACTGGCGCACGGCGCGTTATTCCCCGGTGTAACAGTGCCCTCACGGCTTTCTATTTCGGCAAGCGACGGCCACCCCAGCTCCGTAGGCCGATCCCGCACCACTATCCAGCAGTAAACCGCCACTACGGCGGTAGCGGCGCCAATAATATAAAAGGAAGTTCGCCATCCTACCGCTTCCACCATTAGGGCCAGCGGCGTCGCTGCCAATAGCGACCCGGCCATGCCGATAAAGGCCGACAGCCCGGACATGGTGCCAAACTCGCAAGTCCGGAACCAATCAGCGTAAAACTTTACAATGTTAATATAAACAAACGAAACGCCTAACCCGATAATAAACCGGGCCACATATAAAAAAGGCAGGTCGGGTGCCCAGCCAAAAGCAAAAGCGCCACAAGCCATTACCGCCGCCGAAATGGTAATTGTCCGGCGTGGACCGAAACGGTCCGCCGCAATTCCGGCCGGTACCTGCAGTGCCGCATAAGTATAAAAATAGATGGACGAAAGCACGCCCAGCTCTGATGCGCGGGCAATATTAAAATCGCGCATCAGGCTGTCGGAAACAACGCCTGTCGCCACCCGGTGAAAATATACGATTAAAAAGGCCAATGCCAACGGCGCCCAAATAATCCAGCGGCGTCGCTTAACCTGCCGTACCTGAGCCGCCCATTCCGCATTATCCAAGGCAATCACCGTAAAAGCGTTTTGCGGCATGCGCTCTTAACATGCCTGTAATGCTCTAATTTATTGTACTTTTCTTTTGTCTTTTTGTCAAAACTAACCTCCATTTCTGACACTTTATTTTTCTACTTTCTTTACCCTTAGTGCCGGTTTACCCTTTTATCGGCAACTTTTTCGGCGTATTTACACGCCGGCGCAGCCAGACATCCTCCCATACCTATGCCGGAACAGATAATTAATATGTTTAAAATTGCCGGCCGGTGTACATCCTTAAAATAGTAAACTCTAAAGAAAGGGGATAAAGCTATGTTTGGGTTACCGCATCGCAATGGCAATTTGCCTGCCGCCCCACGCGACTATTTTAATCAAATTATGCGGAGCTTCTTTGACCATGACTTTTTGGCGCCTTTTGAAAACATTGCTGCCCTGACAGGCTCTTTTCGCGTCGACCTTCGGGAAACGGAAAACGAATACATCATCGAGGCGGACTTACCAGGGGTTAAGAAGGAAGATATTACCCTGCGTTATGAAAATAATTATTTGACCATCGCGGCCCAACGCAATGAAACCCAGGAAGTAAAAGAAGAAAACTATGTGCGGAAAGAACGACGGTTTGGCCAGCTCCAGCGGAGCTTCTATGTCGATAATGTAATTGAAGACCAAATAAGCGCTAAATTTACCGACGGTGTCCTTACCGTTACGCTGCCTAAGAAAGACAAGAACGAGAGAAGAAGGAGCAACATCCCAATTCAGTAAACAGCGGCCGTACTTACCGGTACGGCTGTTTTTTATCCCTGCCGGGCACCCCAAAGCAAAGCGGCAGATTGGCCAACCCCGATTACAGGGCCGACCAATCTGCCGTCTTCTATCTTACCCGTACCGCTTGCTGCAATTCTTACGCCATTTGCGCCAGAGTGCTACTGGCCGAAGCCACGTCTTGCATGGTCGCCGCTTGTTCTTAATACTGAAAAAAGAATAGAATTATTAATCGAGCAGTTTAAAGCAATTCTATAATTTTTAGGAATTTAAAACTCGGGAACCAGCCGGGCGCCAAAATAGGCCAGACTTGATGCCCGGAAAAAAGACTGTGCCCAGGGCAAGCGGACCGGCGGCGCTATCGTATTGATAAAGTCCGACAAAACTGGGCTTAACGCGTCAAAATCAATCAAAAACCCGTCATGTCCATGGGGACTGTCAATCTGGGCATACCGCGCAGCCTTGCCGAGGCGGCGTAGGACTTCAACCAGCTCCTGTTGCTGATAAGCCGGATACAAAATGTCGGAACTTACCCCTACGATTAAGACACGAGCTTCAATCCTGGCCAGGGCTGCCTCATAAGACGCATAACCGGCACCAAGGTCATGAAGGTCAAGGGCTCTTAGCAAATAAAGGTAGGAGTTGGCGTCAAACCGGCGTACCAGGCTAATCCCCTGGTAGTCAAGGTAGTTTTCCACTTCGAACTGACCGCCGCGCATTCTCCTGCCAAACTTAGCGGCCATTGACGGCTCGCTTTGGTAGGTAATCATTCCCAGGGCGCGGGCGATCGACAGGCCGATTTGCGGGCCGGCGCCACCATAATAATCACCCTGCCGCCAGGCCGGGTCGAGCATCACCGCTTCCCTCGCCACTTTATTGTAGGCTATGGACTGGGCGGAAGAATAACCGGGAGCCGCAATGGCTATTATACCATCCATAAATCCGGGATAAGTGACCCCCCATTCCAAAGCCTGCATCCCGCCCATGGATCCTCCGATTACCAAGGCCAGCCGGTAAATGTCAAGTTGCTCTAACAGCCGTTTCTGGACATGGACCATGTCCCGTATGGTAATGGCGGGAAACCGCATGCCGTACGGCCGCCCGGTCGCCGGGTCCGGCGAGGACGGCCCCGTCGTTCCCCGGCATCCACCCAGAACATTGGAACAAATAACGAAGAAACGGTTGGTGTCTATCGGCCGTCCCGGTCCTACCAATGCGTCCCACCAACCTTTTTCGTCCTTGTCGTCGTGGGCCGCCACATGGCTGTCGCCAGTCAGGGCGTGGGCCACCAAAATTACGTTGTCCCGGTTGGGCGATAGTGTCCCGTAAGTTTCATAAGCCACGGTAACATCGGTTAGTGTTCCACCCATGGTCAGTACGAGAGGATTGTCCGGGTCAGCCACTTTCGCATACTTAAGAAATGGACGCAAAACACCATCCACCTCCTACCGCCAACTATAAGGATAGAGCAAACTCTCCCCATCTAAAGCGCTTGGACCGCCGCCAGGGCCTGCTCAAGGTCGTAAATTATGTCGCTTACATCTTCAATTCCTATGGAAAGACGGATCATGTCATCCGGCACTCCCGCACTGGCGCGCTGCTCTGATGTAAGCTGCGAATGAGTGGTGCTGGCGGGATGAATAACCAGTGATTTGGCATCGCCAACGTTAGCGAGCAAGGAAAGCAACTTAAGGCTGTCAATAAACTTTTTGCCGGCCGCAAGACCGCCTTTTATGCCGAACGTCAGGATGGCTCCCGCACCCTTTGCCAGGTACTTTTGCGCCAAGTCATGCTGCGGGTGGCTAGGAAGACCGGGATAGTTGACCCACGCTACCTGATCATGTGCGGCAAGGTATTCTGCCACAGTCTGGGCATTCTCACTGTGACGGGCCATCCGTAAGTGCAGCGTTTCCAGTCCCTGAAGCAGCAGAAAACTGTTAAAAGGGCTGATGCAGGCGCCAAGGTCGCGTAAAACTTGCACCCGCAGGCGAATAATAAAGGCCATGGGGCCAAACTCCTGAGAATAGCGCAAGTTATGATAACTGGGATCAGGCTCATTCAATAACGGAAAGTTGCCTGCGGCCCAGTTAAACTTACCGCCGTCGACGACGATACCGCCCATCGTCGTACCATGACCGCCGATAAATTTCGTTGCCGAATGGACTACGATATCGGCACCGAAATCGAAAGGCCGGCATAAATAAGGAGTGGCAAAAGTATTATCGATAATCAGCGGTATGGTATTCTCATGGGCTATAGCGGCGACTTTTTCAATATCCAGTACCCCAAGCCCGGGATTGCCGATAATTTCCCCATAGACAGCTTTAGTCCTTGGTGTGATGGCTTTCCGGAAATTTTCCGGGTCGCTAGGGTCTACCAATTTAACAGTTATACCCAGCCTGGGCAGAGTATACAGAAAAAGGTTATACGTTCCGCCGTAAAGAGCGGAGGAACTAACAATTTCGTCGCCGGCTTTAGCAATGTTCAAAATAGTGGCAGCGATCGCCGCATGACCGGAGGCGAAAGCCAGCGCGCCCACCCCGCCTTCCAACGCGGCCATACGCTTTTCCAATACGTCGGTTGTAGGGTTCATTATCCGCGTATAAATATTGCCCGTTTCTTTCAAGGCAAACAAAGCGGCGGCGTGATCACTGTCGCGGAAATTGTAAGAAGTCGACTGATAGATAGGCACAGCCCGGGCCCCGGTGGCGGGATCGGGAGTCTGGCCGCCATGAACGGCCAAAGTGGCAATTTTCAGGTTGTCTGGCAAATGCATTTCCTTCTTCTCCTTTCACCGGCATACAAAAACCCCCTTTCCAGAGGAAAGGGGGTTTTGTACACGCGCACCTTTCCTCTCATCTTCCAGGATTTCTCCTGCTGGAATTAGCACCACTGCTTATAAAAGCCGGTTGCCGGGCGTCATCGGGCCAGTCCCTCGACCACTCTGGATAAGAGGTGTATGCCTTATATTTTTGTAATTGAGCAGATTATAGGATATATTGAAACAAATGTCAATAGCCGGATTATTAAAATGTGATTATCTTGTGATATGTCACCTTGTAGATTATCTTGATAAAATGTCACTATGAACAACGAGGTGCGTTATCTAATGTCGGAAAAAAGCTTCCTGGCGCTGATGCGGATTGGCCGCTGCTTTTAGCTACTGCCGGAGTCCAGTCATTAATTCAAACCGAAAGAAAACGTTCTCCTGCCACTTCCTATGTAATTTGCAAGCAACCTTTTTGTATTTATTTGCAATGTACACACATATACATGCAATACAATTAGTTAACCAATGGATTATCGAAAGTAATGAAAAGAAGCTGAATGCCTAGAAAAACAAAATACTGGGTTGGAATGCCTTCCAACCCAGTATTTATGCGCTTTCTGGTGCGCCCGGCAGGAATCGAACCTGCGCACCCGGCTCCGGAGGCCGGCGCTCTATCCCCTGAGCTACGGGCGCATGGTGTTGTGTTCAGCGACAGAAATGATTATATCATAAATAACCGGTATTGTCTAATGTTTTTTTGTAACTTTTTTGTGTAAACTTTTGGGAGTAGATTACTTAGGCGCAGCCGGAGTCTGACAATAGGGGCAAGTGCGCCATTCACGGCTGAGTTCACGGCCGCATGCCTCACACTTGGGCTTTAGTGTATAACTGCAGTAAGGACAAACCTTATAATCTTCCTTGACCTTGGCGCCGCACATCGGACAATGGATCTGGTCGTTTACCGGTGTAGCCTCCACATCAATGACCGGCTCTTGGCGCTTGGTAGTTTTCATGACTTGCCTTCGGCCAATGAGCAGGTATAACGGGAGGAAGACAATAAGCATAGCCAGCGTTCCCAGGGACCACAACAAGGCCGTGCCTAATTCATGACCGCGGCTTCTGGCGTCGTTATACACCCAATAAGCAGCAATAAAACCAATGATAAACGAAATAGTCGTAATCACCCAAACGGCTCCTTTCGGAGTATATACATTAATATTATAACATTTCCAGTCAAGCAAAATCAATAAACAAGGCCCAATAGAAAAGCCACGTCCAGCGACGCGGCCAGCAGCTAGCGTTGTTTTAGTGCAGGCTCATAACGGCCAGGGTTAGCACCAAGGCGGTGCCGATACTGTAAATCAGCAAACTCCCCACATCTTTGAGCGTAACATTCATGTTTTGCACCACCCTCTCACGTCGTTTGTGGTTTCATTTTATCAGAATTTAAAGATAATTTCAAGTAAAAAAATTTGGGACTTATCCCTAATTTTATTACTTGTTCTTAATAACAGATGCAAATTCTGACGTTTTTAACCACTAATTTCATCAAGCGATTTTCGGCGCGTTTCTTCGCCCAACACTAAAACAATAGTGGCAATAAACAGCATGGTAGCCGTGAACATCGTGAACACTCCGGCGAAAGCGGCGCCTCCTCCCAGCATATAACCGACAATGGTGGGTGCCAGGATACCGCCAAACCGGCCCACGGCCGCCGCCCAGCCCGAGCCAAACGCGCGAATGCGGGTTGGATAAAGCTCCGGCGTATAAGTATATACTACTCCCCATGCGCCCAAATTGAAGAAAGACATCAGGCTCCCCCACACAATGAGCGCCCAGGGAGTATTGGCATAACCAAAACCAAAAGCGGCGGCGGCGCTGGCCGCCAAATACAACGCCAGTGTCGCCTTGCGGCCGATACGATCCACCAAATAAGCGGCGCTGAAATAGCCTGGCAGCTGGGCCAGGGTCATTATCAGCACATACTCAAAACTTTTGATAATGGTAAATCCCTGGGCCGTCATCAGCGATGGCAGCCAGGTAAAAATGCCATAATATGAGTAAACAATACCGAACCACAGCAGCCAAAGCATGGCAGTACGCCGTAAGAAGGGCGGCGCCCACAGTTCGGCAAACATTACTTGCCGAACCGTCTGCGCTTTCGGCGCCGTCGGGGCAAAGGCCGTTGTCACGCCGGCCGCCGCTTCAAGGCCACTGACGATGGCATGAGCTTCGTCCAGCCGTCCCTTGTCCAGGAGATACCGCACCGATTCCGGCACGGCCAAACGGATAACAAAAACATACAAGGCGGGCAAGGCACCGATGAAAAATGCAGCCTGCCAACCGTAAAAGGGAATAAACAGATAAGCAATCAGCGCCGCCGCCAGCCACCCCAGTCCCCAGAAACTTTCCAGCAAAACGATGAACTTACCCCGCGCCGCCGGCGGCGAGTATTCGGTCATCAGCGTCGCCGCCACCGGCAATTCGCCGCCCAGACCAAAACCAACCAAAAAACGAAAAACCAGCAGCGATGTAAAATCCCAGGCCAGACCGCACAGCCCGGTGGCAATGCTATAAATTAGCAGTGTCACGGCAAAAACTTTTTTGCGGCCGTACCGGTCGGCGGCAAAGCCGGATAGCACTGCCCCTACGGCCATCCCAACCAGCCCGGCGCTCCCGATATAACCCATCTGGGCCGGCGACAACCCCCAGGCCTTAGCGAGCGCCGGCAAAACAAAAGCGATAAGACCGGTATCCATGGCGTCGAACATCCAGCCGAGGCCGGTCGCTACCAGCAGCTTATAATGAAACTTGCTAACAGGCACTTGTTCGAGACGGCTGACAATATCCACAGTGACCCCTCCATTTGTAATTACATCTGTCTTGACAGTTGTAATTATTATAAACCTTATTCCGTAAAGTAACAAGAGGGGTACGCTATAGTAAAGTACTTCTATATTGGTAAAAAATTAGGAGGTGGCCTATTTCCCAGGCAAAAGAGCTTGTATTCACGTAACCCGCTGCTACTCCCGCTTAACCCGCCTAGCCTAATTCGCTGATAATCATGCCGGCTACGATGAGAACGCAGCCGATAATCTGTTTCACGGTCAGTATTTCCCCCAACAGAAGATAGGCGGCCAAACCGGCAAAAACGGGCTCCATGGCAAAAATAATCGCCGTCCGGGTGGCGGTGGTAAAGCGCTGCATGGTATTCTGCACCACGAGCGCCACCGCCGTAGCGGGAATGGCCGTTACCGCCAGGGCAACCCATACCTTGCGGCTGAAAACGGCCGGGACCGGCTCGAAAGCAAAACCGCCGGCCAGCCCGGCGGCAGCAACGGCGCCGATCTGGAGAATGGCCAAAACAACGGCGTCCCCGCGCGGCGCATATTGCCCGACCATGACGATATGGGCGCCGAATGCCACGGCGGCCAGCAAAGTAAGGACGTCGCCGACATTAAACCGGAAATCGCTGCTGAGCGTGAGCAGCCCCAAACCTAAAACAGCGCTGATAATCCCCGCCACGGTCGCCGGTCCGGGGCCCTTTTGCCCCCAGAAGCGGCCAATAACGGGAACAAGGATAACGGAAAGACCGGTGATAAAACCTGAATTAGCTGCTGTCGTGTACTCTAGACCGATCGTCTGCAGCGCAAAGCCGCCAAACAGAACCAAACCGATAAGACCGGCGAGGCGGGCGTGACTCCGCCAGGCGGCCAGCAGCCGCCGGTGATACAGTACCGCCAAAAACAAAAAAGCCAGGCCGAACCGGATGCCTACAAACCAAAAAGGGCCAATATCGGCCAACGCGTTCTTTACTACCACGAAAGTAGTTCCCCAGATCAAAGTAACAAAAAGCAGCGACAGATCGGCTACTATACGCCGGCTGACGCCGCCGGCCGCCGTCCCTGTTTCCAGTTCCATAAACGACAAATCTCCTTCCTAACTAAGCAATATTCCCTGCTGCCTGAGGGCGCCTTCAATCTCCGCCAACACCTGGGGCGACGGCGCCTCGACCGTGTGCAGATGCACCCCGCCGGTAACCACCGACAGCGGCTTGGCGCCGCTTTCCTCCAACTTCCGCAAAAACTCCGCCAAATCACGCCGCGACGCCAGCATCAGATTCGCCCGAATCTCACCATACAAAGGATGTTCGACGATAACATCCAGCACCTTGCCGCCATGGTCGATAATGATGGCCAGTTCCTCCGCCAGGCTGTCCCGGCCGTGCCGGCAGGCCAGTTTGGCCGTCACTGCCGACCGCGGATTGGCCACCGGAACAAGATAGCCTTGCGGCGTGGCATAAATTTCCTGTCCCGCGGCGCGTAAAATGGCAATATCCCCTACGATTACCTGCCGGCTAACGCCAAGTTCCCTGGACAGAGCCGTTCCCGTCACCGGCGCCGCCGCCTGTTTTAGCATGGTCAATAATTTTTCCCGCCGCGTTTTTGCATCCATCGCCGTCACCTCATCCTTAGCAAAAAGGTAAAATTTAGTCTGTGTCGAAGAAAATGAATTATACAAGACAGTAAGGAGGTAAGTCCGAATGAAAGAGTTCAAAACTTGGCATCACGACACCCTGGCGGCCAGGGTAGTGGAAGCCCTCAAAAAGAATAACTTCAATGCCGTTTATTTTCCGAACCGGCAGGAAGCCATCAACTACATTCTGTCCCTCGTGCCGGCCGAAGCTACCGTCGGTATCGGCGGCTCCTGGACAATCCGGGAATTGGGCCTCGACGACATGCTGGAACAGCGCGGCCATACCGTCTATAATCATAATAAGCCCGGTCTCAGTCCGGAAGTGTCGCTAGAGCTCAGACGGAAAGAACTCACATGCGACGTCTTCTTCACCAGCACCAATGCACTGACCCTGGACGGCCAACTCGTCAATGTGGACGGCACCGGCAACCGCGTAGCCGCCATGATGTTTGGCCCTAAAAAAGTCATCGTCATCGCCGGTGTAAACAAAATCGTCCGCGACGTGCAAGAGGCGGAAAGCCGGATCAAACTTTACGCCGCTCCGCCTAACAATAAACGTCTCAACCGGCCCAATCCGTGCGTTCAAACCGGTACTTGCATGGACTGCCAAGGCCCGACCCGCATCTGCAATATTACTACCGTGCTGCGCAAAAAACCAAGCCTCACTGACATCAACATCGTTATCATCGGCGAAGAGCTCGGGTTCTAAGCGCGAAAAAACCGCACGCTTTCCGTGCGGTTTTTTATTTCGCCACACCGCCCTTAAATTCCCTGCCGGTCGCGGCTCATATGCAGGCCGTATTGTTTGCAAGCGGCAGCTGCACAGTGAAAGTAGCGCCTTCGCCCGGCCGGCTGTCGACCCGGATGCTCCCGCCGTGGCGTTGGACGATAGAGTAACATACCGACAGGCCTAAACCGGTGCCCTCCGCTTTCGTCGTAAAAAAAGGAGTGCCAAGATGCGGCAAAATATCTTCCGGGATACCAGGACCGTTGTCGGTCACACTAACGACGGCCCGGTCTCCGTCAGTGCGGAGGGCGATATAGACGCTGCCGCCTTTAGGGGCCGCCTCGATAGCATTGCGCACCAGATTTATCCATACCTGCTTGAGCTGCGAGACGTCGCCGCAAACCGCCACATCCTCGCCGGGCATAAACTCCAGGGCAACATTCTTGCCCAACGCCAGGCTTTCCATCAGCAGTATCACGTTATTTAAAACACTCCGTAAATTCACTGCCGCAAATTGCGGCACCTGCGGCGGGCGGGCCAATAGGTGAAATTCTCGGATAAGCTTTTCGATGCGCTCAATCTCGACCTGAATAATTTCCAGATGCTCGCGGGGAACAGGCCGTTCGCCCCTTACCATAATTAACTGGATAAAGCCCTTAACCGATGTAAGCGGATTGCGGATTTCATGGGCGATACCGGCGGCAAGCTGGCCGACACTGGCTAGCCGCTCAAGCCGCATCGCTTCCACCAGTTCTCGGTAGCGCCGCGCCTGGCGCACGCGGCCGTAAATCAGCCCCAGCGACACCCCGATCAGACACAATACGCCTATGGTCGGCAGGGAATCCCGTAAAAGAATGGCATATACCTCCGCAATCGGCGTCGCCATCACCACGCGCCAACCGGTATTTTTGACAGTCGTAAACACAAATAGTTTTTCCAGATCATCCAAATAAGAACTGGCAACAACATAACCGTCACCCGGGACAAAAAAACGCTGGCCGCTAATGGTTAATTCATGTTTTTCCGGGTAAATTTCTTTGATGCGGGGATGATACAAAAAACGCCCGGCACTGTCGATGACAAAAATATAATGTTGGGATTTAACCGGCGCAATCCCCGCGATTTTCGCCACTTCATCCAGCGCAACACCGGCCAGCAATACTGCTATGACGTGGCCATTATCGTCAAAAACCGGGACACGCAAGCTGACAAACGCGTCTTCTAAGCCATTAACAGTTATACGGTCAGAAATAACGAGCCTACCTTGTGCAGCAGCAGAAAAACTGACCGGATCAGGGATGCGAATCGGGGCGTCACGCCCATCGACTATCACATTCCCATGCAAATCTGCTAGGCCCATACGACAAAATTCTAGAACCTGCATGGCCTGACCTAGTTTGGGCCTAACCCGGTTCGGATCCAGGCTGCGGATGTCGGGATCGGTTGCCAATAAATTAAGCGCCAGCAAGCGGCCATTGAAGTTGAGTTCCAAATCATTCGCCACCTGCCGCGTGCTGCTGCGCTGCTCGGCCACCAACGCCCGGTACTTGGCGGTAAAATAGGCGGCACCTAGACCAACGATAATTGCGGTGACGACCACAATCGTCAATATGCGAGCCCAAAAATCCCAGGAGCGGATATTCATGGCAGTTAACACTTCCTTTAATTGACATATTTCGCCAATATTCTCAAATTACCTGCCATGAATCGTTTTTTCGCACATAGTATTTATTATGCCCTGAGGGACATTACCCATTGCAGCAGGCAAGTCTACCAAAAAGAAAGCGCTGGACACACGTCCAGCGCTTTCTTTTTGGTGGGCGATGACAGGATCGAACTGCCGACATCCTGCTTGTAAGGCAGGCGCTCTCCCAGCTGAGCTAATCGCCCATATAGTGGTGACCCGTAGGGGATTCGAACCCCTGATACCGCCGTGAAAGGGCGGTGTCTTAACCACTTGACCAACGGGCCCTAATTGGCTCCTCGAGCAGGACTCGAACCTGCAACCACTCGGTTAACAGCCGAGTGCTCTACCATTGAGCTATCGAGGAACAACGACATAATGTATTATATGACATCTCCGTCAAAAATGCAAGAGGGCGAAGGACAAAATTTTTACTGGAAATTTCTTGCTTCGGGATTAAGACAATTGGGCGGCATCCGGCCGTCCAGAGCGGCAAGAATGTTTTCCACCGCGACGAGCCCCATCTTGGTGCGCGTTTCTAGAGTAGCACTGCCTAAATGCGGCGGGATGACGACGTTGTCGAGCTCAGCCAGGCCCTCCGCCAACGCAGGCTCGTTTTCAAAGACATCAAGACCGGCTCCCCAAATCTCACCTTGCCGCAGCGCCGCCACCAGCGCTTTTTCGTCGACCACCGGCCCCCTTGCCGTATTAATGAGGATGGCCGTAGACTTCATCAGCTTGAGCTCCCGCTCGCCAATCAAATGGTGCGTCTCGGGCGTAAGCGGCACATGGAGCGAGATAAAATCGGCTTCCCGCAGCAGAGTATCGAAGTCAACGTAAGTAGCGCCTGTTTCCCGTTCAAAGTCCGGCTTGCGGGAGCGGCCGGTGTACAAAATCTTCATGTCAAAACCTTTGGCCCGCCGGGCAAAGGCGGCGCCAATCCGGCCGGCGCCAATAATACCCACCGTCTTGCCTGTTACCTCCTGCCCAAGCATCAAGAGCGGCCCCCAACCGTGGAATTTACCGGCCCGGGTAAACTTGTCGCCCTCCACGACCCGCCGCGCTACGGCGAAGAGGAGCGCCCAGGCCATGTCAGCTGTGGCGGCGGTAAGAACATCAGGGGTGTTGCTGATAAAAATGCCCCGCTTGGTGGCGGCCGCCACGTCAATGTTATTGTACCCGACGGCATAATTGGCAAAAATGCGGCACTGTTTGCCGGCCGCCGCCAGTACGGCGTCATCGATCGTATCGGTAAGCAGACATAGTACTGCATCCCGGCCGGCCACCTTGGCTAACAACTCGTCACGCGTCAGGACGCGGTCCTCGGGATTGACTTCCACCTGGCAGCGCTGGCGTAAAATTTCCAGCGCCTTATCCGGTATCCGGCGGGTTACATAGACGTTAAATTTGGCCATACAGTCACCTCCTGATAGTGGTAAGCGGAACGCGGAAAGTAGTAAGTAGTAGATGTATTTCATAATATTCGGGTAAAGGCCGTTTTTTCCTGTTACAATCCAAAACAGGAATAATTTAGCCTAATGGTAAAGATTATATTACAGGAAATTTATTTGCCATGCAAAGGAGGAACCTCTATTGGATCCGCGAATCGCGACGCTAGCCCATAACCTTATAACCTATTCTACGGATCTTAAACCAGGCGAAAAACTTCTCATTGAAGTCTTTGACAATGCCCTGCCGCTGGCCAAGGCGCTCGTCGCCGAAGCTTATGCCGCCGGAGCGCTGCCTTTTGTCACCCTCAAAAACAACACCCTGCAGCGGACGCTGCTGCGCGGCGCCACCGCCGAGCAACTCAAATTGATTGGCCAGTGGGAAGGCGAACGGATGAAGGCAATGGACGCCTATATCGGCATTCGGGCCAGCGACAATGTGAGCGAACTATCCGATGTGCCACCGGAGAAATTGCAGCTTTATCAGCAACACTGGTCTAAACCTGTCCATATTGATATCCGCGTCCCCAACACCAAATGGTGTGTCCTGCGCTACCCCAACGCCGCAATGGCCCAACTGGCCAACATGAGTACCGAGGCCTTTGAAGACTTCTATTTTAAAGTCTGCAACCTTGACTATGCCCGCATGGGCCGGGCGATGGATCCCCTCGTCGCCCTTCTGGAAAAGACGGACAAAGTGCGCATCATTGGCCCCGGCACCGACCTCACCTTCTCGATTAAGGGCATCGGCGCCGTTAAGTGCTGTGGCCTCCGCAACATCCCCGACGGCGAGGTATATACGGCGCCGGTCCGCAATTCGGTCAACGGCGTCCTTTCCTACAACACCCCTGCCGTCTACCAGGGCGTCACTTACGAAAATATCCGCTTTGAGTTCCGGGAAGGCAAAATCGTCCGGGCTACCGCCAATGATACCGAAAAAATTAATAAGGTTCTTGACACTGACGAAGGCGCCCGGTATATCGGCGAGTTCGCGCTGGGCGTTAATCCCTATATTGAGAAACCGATGAAAGATACCCTATTTGACGAAAAGATTAAAGGCAGCTTTCACTTCACGCCCGGCAACGCCTACGACAAGACCTTCAACGGCAACCGTTCGGCCATTCACTGGGATTTGGTCTGTATTCAAAATCCGGAGTACGGCGGCGGCGAAATTTGGTTTGACGATCGGCTGGTGCGTAAAGACGGGCGGTTTGTCCTGCCCGAACTCTCCGGCCTAAATCCGGAAAACCTGGTATAACGTGCAAAAAGCGCCCTCGCGCTAAAGAGCGCAAGAGCGCTTTTTTATTATTTAAGCAGTTCTTTGACAAAATTGGGGAGCACAAAGCAGCTTTTTTGAATATCGCGGTTGTAGTACCGGGTGTTCAGTTCCGGCAGTTTGGCAGTATCAACATTGAGCGGATCATACTGCTTGGAACCGATGGTAAAGCAGTGCGTGCCGCCGGGATAGAGGGGAATTTGCGTTAGATACAAACGGGTGATCGGGAACAGGGAGGAAATGTCCTTCCACAGGCGTTTGATCAGGGGCTGATGGAAGAAAGGCGATTCGGTCTGCTGCACGAACAGGCCGTCGGCTTTGAGCGCTTTGTAGACATCTTTGTAGAATTCGTAAGTGAACAGGCCTTCGCCGGGACCAATGGGGTCGGAGCAGTCAACTATGATAACATCATAGAAGTTTTCCGCTTCTTTCATGTGCTTGATGCCATCGTCAATCTTCAGATGTACTTTCGGGTGGTTATTGATTAACGCCTCGCTGATTTCCGGCAGGTACTTTTTGCAGACATCAACGACCAGTCCGTCGATTTCCACCATTTCGGCCCGCTCGACCGAAGGATGCTTAACCACTTCGCGGATGGTGCCGCCGTCGCCGCCGCCAATGACCAGCACGTTTTTCGGATTGGGATGGGTAAAGAGGGGCACATGGGCGATCATTTCATGATAAACAAACTCGTCAAAGATAGAGGTCTGAAATACTCCATCCAAGACCAGCATCCGGCCGAACTCATAAGTATCCACAACGACAACTTCCTGAAACTCCGACTTGCCGGTAAACAGCGCCTCTTTCACCCGGCAGGTCAGCCCCAGGTTCTTGGTCTGTCTTTCGGTAATCCACAACTCCATCTGTCATCTCCTCCTAATCGGTGTTATTATAAACCACGGATTTACCTGTCTATGCGCAATCTACAATATCGAATTTTATCATAAATATTACCAGGTGAAAAGATGGCAACGGAAAATTACGGCCTCGCACCAACCGGGCGAGGCCGCGAGACTTAAAATTCATCTTCCCACTTGATAAAGGGCGCGGGGAGGTCAACCATAGCGTTAACCATGAGCTCGACCAGACCGCCATAGATAATGTTGTATTTCTCTTTGAACTCGTAATGCTCTTGGAGTATGTCGCGGGCCGAACCCTTGCAGTTCGAGCAGGGAGCACAGTAGTATTTGGGAATGGACGGATCAAGGCAGTCTTTGAATGCCTCCAGCACCTGCAGCGCTTTGGCCCGGCCGATAACGTTGTTGCGCCACTCAGGGAAATTGTAGGAATTCATGATGGCAAAGCCGCTGCCGCCGCCACAGCAGTAGTTCTGTGTGCCAGCGTGCGGCATTTCGCGGAACTGGCCGGGAGCAACAATGCGTTTAATGATGTTGCGCTGCGGATTAACAATGCCCATCAGGCGTACGATATTACAGGGGTCATGGAGCGTAACCGGGAAGTTGTTGCGGGCCGGGTCGAACTTGATAACGCCGCTGGTGACAATCTGCTCCAGTAACGGCAGGCAGCTTTCGCGGGGAATGGCCAAATCGCCTATGCAAACGCGGTCGGCAATTTCCACGAGCGCTTTGGTGGCGTGGCCGCATTCGCCAACGACAATCTTCTTAACGCCTAGTTTCTTGGCGGCCTGCACCTGGGCCACGGCAATGCGCGAATACTGGACATCGTCATACCAGGTGCCGTAGTTAACGCCTTCGTAACCCATCACTTCACTGGACAGCGTCCAGCTAAGGCCGGCCGCTTCAAACAGAATGGCGAACGCCGCCGGGTTTTCCGGCCAGGCGACATACTCACCGGCGTTATGGATGAGCAGGATGTCGGCGCCTTTTTTATCCACGGGAATTTTGATGCGGCGGCCGATTTTTTCCTCGATGTCGTCTTCGATAAATTCAATGGTGTCAAGGAAGGCCGCCGGCGTCATGCCGGTGGACGAGCCGGTCTGCAGATGGCGCATGGTCCCGTTTTTATGTACCGCTTCCGGGGCAATGCCGAGTTCTTGGCTGAAGAGTTTGCGCAGTTCACGCGTGAGCAGACCGTTGTCAACACCGATAGGACAGGTGGAGGCGCAGCGGCGGCAAATTGAACAGCGGTAGGACAGCTCGGCCAGGCGGTAGATTACCCGCCAATTAAGGTCGATGTCGGCGCCAACGAAGCTACTCAGCAGCCGGCCGCTGGTCGTAAAGTATTTGCGATAAATTTTCCGCAGCACTTCCGAGCGGTAGTTGGGCCGGTAGATGTCCTGCCGGCCGCTGCAGGTATACACCGGACAGGCCTCGTTACAGGTATTGCAGCGGACGCAGTATTCGGTGCTGAGCAGCGCCGGCATGAGGAACGTCCAGTTGTTTTCCTTCTTAAACAGCTTTTCCAGGCCCCGCAGGAACTTGTTGACCAGGGCGTCTTCCTCTTCTTTGCTCTGCGGCTTGGGCAGACCGAGGGCCGAAAAGCCGTCCAGGGAGAAATCGTATTTTTCCATCCAGTCCGGTTTGACCGGCTTAAACGGTTTTTCTTCGTACCCGGGTACCGGCTGGAGTTCACTCACATCAAGCGGAGAAAGTATGTCCGCCGGTTTGGCCAAGTCCTTTATCCTGACTCTTTGTTTCATTAGTTTTCTTCACCTCCGCAGTCGGATTGGCCGTGGCTTGCTGGAGCCAGGAGGCACCGGACACAATATGCTGGGCCGACCATTCCATCTGGTAATTGAGATACCCGGCAATGCTTTTTTCCAAATTGCTGCCGCGGACAACCGGTTCATCGTCCCACATGATGTTATGGTAAAAGAAGTACTTGGCGGCAAAATGGAGCATGCGGCTAAAGGGCAGATATATGAGGAAGAGGCTAAACAGCAGCGCTTCCAGCACCATCAGCGGGTGCGGTAGGGCCATGGGGCTAAAGCTGAGCAAAGACCGCACATAGGCGCGGGCCAGTTCGAAAGACGGGTCGTTAACCCACCAGGCGGCCAGGCCGACCCCGAACAGGGCAAGCAGCAAATATAAATTAAAGTAGGTGATGGGCGCGGAAAAATCTTTCAGATTTTCATCGGTATGCCGCAGCCACAAGAGGCCCGCTGTACCAAATACGCCGAGGACCAGACCGGCAACTCCGGCTGCCAGGGTGGCGAGGTTAAAGAGCATAGCCCACCCGACCGTGGAGTTGCCGGAAATCCTAAGACCGGTGGCCAGTTCCAGCGCCGCTCCGGCGACCAGCAAAACCAGCCAGGCAATAATCAGGTAGAAGGCAAAGTGCATCGGGAAGGAAAAGAACCACATTTTGCGGTTATAGAGAAAAGTGCGTTTCAGGAGCAGAATTTCCTCGGCCATTTCGGCCAGCTCGTGCGCGAGCGACACCCGCCGCGGCTTTTGCCAAAAGTCCACTTCCTGATACGGCGACCCCTGCGGGCCGTCATGGGCAATCGGATACAGATCCCACCGCAGATGGCGGGGCATCTGGGCAATGGACCAGACTTTTCGGGCGGTAACAAGAATAAATACTAATATTGCCAAATACATAAACGGGCCGGAAATCAGCCAACTAAGCACGGCAATCCCTCCTCCACGGATCTTGACGCAGCAAACTTCTCCCGCCTTTCGCCATAATTTTCACACCTTAATTGTAGCAGACTGTTGACCGGCTTCCTATGTGTAAATCGTCACAAACTCATAGAACAAATTTATAGCCCGATAACCGATTGGTGCATGCCTGTACCCCAAACCGGGAAAGCTAAAAGCCGAGGTGATACCATGCGGCCTGAAGAATACGACGAAACTGCCCACCCCCGCGTCTACCCCGTTCAAGATGCCATAACCGATGTCATCCCCTCCGAAAAATTAGCCCTCACTCCCCCTCCCCCCGAAAAAATGGTGAAAGAGAAGTAATGTCCGCCAGCAGCCGGGCGATATTAGCGCGGGCGCAATTTTCATATTTGGCGCGGAAAAATTCAGTGTGGTATATGTACGGCCTGTTGAGAAACTTTTGCAGGACGGCGCGCCGCCCGGCCCGGTAAGCGTTATCGGACAGAAAGAAAAACTCGCGCCTGATGCCGTCGCTATACGCCGCAAACTGCGGCCAGGGATAACCGAGGATGGCCAAGTCGGCGTCGAGGAGAAACTGCGTATCGGCGTCCAGCCCGGCGTCAGCGTCATGTTGCGTCGCCTCAACCAGGCGGCGCACTTTCCCGGCGAAAACGGTGCAGCCGGTAAGTTCAAGGGCATAGGTATAAGCAACGGCAGCACTGATTACTTCATTGTATTTATTTCCCGGCACATACACAATATCATGAAACCACAGGGCAAATTCCACCGCCTCCCGGTCTGCCAGTTCACCGGCAACAGCCGCCAATTCGGCGAAACCATTGGCGAGATGGTTAAGGTTATGATAGTAGCGGCCATAGCCCGAGTAGCTGTCGACAATAACGGCGAAAATCCCTTCCGCCGCCGGCGAACCGCCGAGCCGCTCCATCAGGGCCTGCCACCGCTCGCGAAGTTGCTGCATGCTTTTCTCTCCCTTCCTTGTAACGCAATTTTAGTTTTACCACTAACAAGCAAAAAGCTGCCGCATTGACGGCAGCTTTTTGCATCCTGTTTACGCCTTGGCAAATTCCAATCCTTTCCGGATGGCCGCGAGATTTAGCTCATACATCTCGGGCTTTTTCTTGCCAACCACGGCGTCGATGGCTTTTTCCACACTCGCCAGACTCGTTAACTTAAGCTTAGGCAGCAGCGCCCCCAGGCACACCATGTTGGCCAGGCCGGGATTGCCGAGTTCGTTGGCCAGATCGGTAGCCGGCAGAGCAATGATGTCGATATCCTCCCGCTTGCTGGCCAACTGGACGATCGAGCTGTTGACCACCAGCGTGCCGCCCGGTTTGATGCGGGGCAAAAATTTATCATAGGACGGCTGATTTAAGACAATGCCCACGTCGGCGACATCGATGACCGGCGAATTTATCTCCGTATCGGCGGTAATAACCGAGCAGTTGGCAGTACCGCCGCGCATTTCCGGGCCGTACGAAGGAATCCAGCACACCTCCAGGTCACTGAGCATGCCGGCATAAGCCAGCACCTTGCCAATGAACATGACGCCCTGACCGCCGAAGCCGGCTAACAACACCTTGTCCATCATAGGGCTTTAACCTCCTCCGCCACTTTCAGTTCGCCCATCCGGTAAAGGGGCAGCATGTTCTCCTGTAGCCATTTCAGGCTGTCCACCGGGCTCATTCCCCAGTTGGTCGGGCAGGTGGACAAAATGCTGACAAAGGCGAAACCTAATCCGGCCTGCTGCACCTTGAAGGCTTTTTTAAGCGCTTGTTTGGCCAGTTGAATGTTTTTAGGCGAGTCTACCGACACGGCGGCCACATAGGCGGCGCCGTCCATGGTGGCGATGATCTGGGGAAGGTCGATCGGGGCGCCGAAAATATTTTTATCGCGGCCATAGGGGCTGGTGGTCGTCACTTGCCCGGTGAGCGTCGTGGGCGCCATCTGCCCGCCCGTCATCCCAAATACGGCGTTGTTAACCATGATGGAAGTAATTTTTTCGCCCCGGGCGGCAACGTGAATGGCATGGGACGTGCCAATGGCGGCAATATCGCCATCGCCCTGGTAAGTAAAGACAATTTTATCCGGCAGGGCGCGCTTGATCCCGGTAGCCACCGCCTGGGCCCGGCCGTGGGCGGCGCCGACAAAGTCACAGGCGAAAAAGTCGAGCGAAAAGCCGGCACAGCCAACCGGCGCCACGCCAATCGTGTCGCCGATAATGTCCAGTTCCTCGAGCACCTCGCCGATTAAGCGGTGAATAATGCCGTGCGTGCACCCCGGGCAGTAATGAAACGGTAAATCAGTCAGTCCTTGCGGTCGGCCAAAAACTTTCTGCATGGTTACACCTCCTCCGCCAGCGGCAATTGAAATACCTTCGCCAGATGGGCGAGAATCTCGTTTTCCGTAGGCAGCATGCCGCCCTGCCGGTTGTAAAGATGCACAGGCACGCGGCATTCCACGGCCAGCTTGACATCCTCGATCATCTGGCCGGCGTTGAGTTCGACCGTCAGGATGCCTTTGACCCGGTCTTTGACGGGGATGAAGGCTTTTTCCGGGAAGGGCCACAAAGTAATGGGGCGGATAAGGCCCACTTTCAGCCCCTGCCGGCGGGCATTCAGCACCACGCTCTTGGCAATGCGGCCGCAGGTGCCATAGCCTACCAGCAGATATTCGGCATCATCGGCGTAAAAAGCTTCCCACCGCTGCTCTAGCGCGCGGATTTGTTCATATTTGGCCTGCCAGTGCAGACAGTTGGCTTCACCAATTTCGTTGGTCAGGCTGTAGCTGGCGATTTTACGTTTCGCCCGGCCGCGGCACCCCCCTACCGCCCAGTCTTTCGGCGGCAGCTCCACCGGCGGCCGCTCTTTCAGCTGTACCGGCTCCATCATCTGACCCAAGAAACCATCGGCCATAATGAGCACCGGATTACGGTATTTGTCCGCCAAATCAAAGGCTTCCATGGTAAAGTCGTAAAGTTCCTGGCCCTTGGACGGCGCCAGCACAATCAGGCGGTAATCGCCATGGCCGCCGCCCTTGGTGCATTGAAAATAGTCGGACTGCGACGGGCCCAGCCCGCCAAGACCGGGGCCGGCGCGGTTAACGTTGACGACCACCACCGGCAGTTCGACGGCCGCCAGATAGGACAGCCCCTCCTGTTTAAGGCTAAAACCAGGACTGGACGAGGCCGTCATTACCCGTGTTCCGGTAGCAGCCGCGCCATAGCACATATTAATCGAGGCAATTTCATCCTCACCCTGCAGTACCGTGCCGCCTGCCTTGGGCAAATGTTTGGCCAGATACTCGACAATCTCGGTCGAGGGCGTGATGGGATAGCCGAAAAACAATTTGCACCCGGCGCGAATGGCAGCCTCGGCAATCGCTTCATTGCCTTTCATTAGCTGTTTGCTCATGCCTTTTCTCCCCTTTCCCGCAATCTAACGATATACTTCCAGGGCCATATCCGGACAGACGGTGCCGCAGAGCGCGCAGCCGATACACTTATCCGGGTCGGTGACTATAACGGTATAGTACCCTTTCTGATTGGCTTTGTCGCCAATGGCCAGAATTTTCTTGGGACAAATATTCACACAGAGACCGCAGCTTTTGCAGTATTCGGGCAAGACAACCACTTTGGCCACGGTATTCACCTCCTCTTGTTCGTTCCGTTCACAGGAACACTGTTCCGTAATTACCACACAACAATTATATTTGATTATATTCGCCAAGCGGTTTCTTTTTCCCTGGCTATTTGTAAAAATATTTTAACATGCCGCCCGAATTATTTCATTAAGGAAGATATGGTCGCCGTGGTCTGTTTTACCTGCTCCACGATTTCGGTAAACCGGTCCGATCTAATCCGCGACGTGGGGCCGGATAAGCTGAGAGCGGCAATAATCTCCCCGTCCCGGCCGAGAATGGGCGCCGCCACACAGGTCAGTCCCAGTTCCAGCTCCTCGTCGTCGAGCGCATACCCTCGCTCACGAATGGCGGCCAGTTCGGCGAGCAGCCTGTCCCAATCGGTAATGGTTTTCGGCGTAAAGCGGGGAAGTTCCCGGCCAATAAACCGATTTGTATATTCGGCCGGGCTAAAGGCCAGCAGACATTTGCCGACCGCCGAGCAGTGGCTGGGCGAACTGGAGCCTACCGGCGGCGTTAAGCTAAGCACCTGCTGGCTCTGAATCTTTTCGACAATAATATGCTTGGGATAAAGATCGGCGGTTTTGTCCAAGACCGAAATGTGAACCACTTCATTGAACCGCTCGGACAGCGCCTTGGCATGAGGGTAGGCGATTTTCGGCAGCGGCACCTTTTCGCGGACGAGCATGCCGAGCGAGTACAGTCTAAACCCCAGCCAGTACCGCCCGGTTTCCGGATTTTGTTGAACAAAGCCCTTGTTTTCCAGGGTCGCCAGCGTGCGGTAAACCGTGCTCTTATACATGCCGAGCGTTTCACTGATTTGGGTTACCCCCATCTCCTTCCCTTCCTGCTGCAGTAAAAGCAAAATGTCCAGCGCCCGGTCGATGGCGTGAATGATTTCTTTGTCTTTCGCCATATTATACCCCTCCGTCAAAGTGACAGCCTTTATTGCGATAACTTTCTTCGTTTTTTCCCATTATAACATAAATAGGCGCGATATTTGGCCGGTTATGGTATAATTGACTGCATACCGCAGGAAAGGAAGGAGAGCATGAGCGCGATTACCGCTTCCCAGTTAAAAGCAGGTTATATTTTCGGCGACATTGCCGCCGGGGAATATGTCTATATGCCGGCCGGCGAAGTAGGGGTAACCAGCCCGGTCTGCGTCTTCGAAACACCAGAAGGGCGCCGGGACGTCAGCCTGGACGAAGCCATCGAACTGGTACTGCGCCTAAGCCTTAAACCCGTCCGCCACCCGCAGTTTGGCCGCCGGTCTTGCTAAATTGTTTCCATCCCCATTGCCGCGCGGAGCGATGGGGATTATTTTTTATTAGTTAAGTTTACATAATTAATGTATTATGTTATTATTAATTATGTCGCTAGGAGGCGAAAAGTTATATATAATTTCCCCTACCTAGTATATCGCAGGAGGTTGATGCGATGAAGAAATTTAAATCTTCAATTGTAACTGTGCTATTGGCAGCTATGCTCACCACCGTTTTCACCCCGGCCGTACCGGCCTATGCCTTCTCCTTAACCGACCTGATTGCCCCGACAGCTGCTGCCGACAAGACTTCTTCCGGCAGCTCGGTTTTTGACCTACTCCTCGGCCTGCTGCTCGGCAAATTTCTGGGCAATATCTTTAACACCAGCGACGCAGCGCCCGGCACCAGCACACTTGGCAAGGCGTTAGGCCTGAGCGACAAGACGGAAGCGAGCGTGACCGGCAGTGCCGTTATCGCCACCGCCCAGCGGTACATGGGCGTGCCTTACGTTTGGGGCGGCGATACGCCGGCCGGGTTTGACTGCTCCGGCTTCACCCAGTATGTCTTAAAGCAGCACGGCATTGCCATCCCCCGTACGGCCGCCGAACAATTTGCCGCCGGCATGCCGGTAGACAAAGCGAACCTCAAAATCGGTGATTTGGTGTTCTTCACCACCTATAAACCGGGCGCGTCCCATGTTGGGTTCTACATGGGCGACGGCAAGTTCATCCATGCCAGCTCGGTCGCAAACAAAGTAACCATTTCTGCACTCGACGAACAATACTATACCGAACGCTATATCGGCGCCCGCCGTTATCTTCCTTAACCTCCTTCGCCCCCGCCCCCTATCCGGCGGGGGAATTTTTATTGACGTCAGGCAAACGGCGTGATAAGGTAATATTGTAAACAGGAACTGCTTATGGGAGAGGTGGCCATGATTACATACACAACGTCAGGCGTATGCGCCACGGAAATCCAGTTCGCTATTGAAAATGGCCTTATCAAGGAAGTCCGGTTTAGCGGCGGCTGTCAGGGAAACCTGACCGCGATCAGCAAACTCGTGCAAGGCATGCCGGTGCAAGAAGTCATTCAAAGACTCCGCGGCATCCCCTGCGAAGACAACCAGACGTCCTGCGCCGACCAATTGGCCCGGGCACTGGAACAATTTGCCTAATAATGATACCCCCATCGGCATTGACTGATGGGGGTACTGTTTTACCATGCTCCCCTACCCTAGTGACCGCTATAGCAGCCGTGGCCATGGTTGGCGGTGGCCGCCGCACACCTGCTTGGCACCGGGGAAAATGAAAGGGGGGAAGGTGCAAGTGGCGGTAAAAAGCAGGAAGCGGCGGAAAGCGGAAACCGCCCTCCGTCCCGGCGGCCGGCTTATCGTCAAGTGCCGGGTCGCCGACGGCATTGACAGCCTGCAAAGCGCCCTCGCCCGGCTGGTTTGGCTGGCCCGCGGCGGCAAAGAAATGTTCCGCCAGGCGGACTGGCTTGCCTTCCTGGCGGAACATGGGTTTCGCAATCTCCGGATTGTCAACGTCTGGGGGATTTTCGCCACTATCACCGGGATTCGCCCCTAAGCCTAACGTTTGTTCATAACCCCAAATCTTTTTCCGTCTTGCCACCATCGGCAAAGAAGAGCGGCTGGCCAAATTTATCCTTGCCAAAACTGCCAATTAGCTGCTGACCCTCAGCCGACAGGAGAAAATCGGCAAACGCCTTGGCGCCCTCGCGGTTGACCTTGCTGAACTTATCCGCATTTACTTCCATAACATGATAGATGTTGAGCAGCTTGGCGTCGCCTTCGACAAGGATTTCCAGGGAAATATTCTTCCGCTGCGCCAGGTAAGTAGCCCGGTCGGTTATGGTATAGCCTTTCTTTTCATTAGTAATGCTCAGCGTCTGGCCCATACCGGCGCCTGCTTCATAGTACCAGGCGCCGGCCGGCTTGACAGCCGCCTGTATCCAGAGTTTCTTCTCCAGTTGGTGGGTGCCGGAATTATCGCCGCGGGAAACAAAACTAGCCTGGCTGGCGGCGATGGCCGCGAACGCCTCCTTGGCATTTTTGTTTTTAATCTTCGCCGGGTCGCTTGCCGGTCCGATAATAATAAAGTCATTATGCATTACCAGACGGCGGCTGGTCACGGCGCCGGCGGCCATCACCTTTTTCTCCGCGTCCGGCGCATGCGTAAGGAGCACGTCGGCCTCGCCTTTCTCCCCCATGGCAATGGCCTGACCCGAACCGACGGCCACCGTCTTCACCCGATAACCGGTTTTTTGCTCAAAAACAGGGATTAAGACGTCCAATAAACCACTGTCCTGTGTACTGGTCGTGGTGGCAAGAATAATATCCGGTCTGGCCGGTTTCGCCGACGGCTGCTGCGCCGCTTGCTGCGCCGGCGTGCCACACCCTGCCAGCGTAAGCACCACAACAACTAGTATTAACGCCAATAAACATTTTGTACGTTTTTCCATTCGTTATCCCTCCTCGACCTTCTTTCCACAACGGGAGGCATGCCCGTTTCCCGGCAAACCCGGCGACCCAGCGCCATAACCTTCCTAGGTTTGCAGGCCACCGGCTTCGCCGATTAGCAAAAACCACCTCCTGAAAATATCTGGAAAATACATTCGTTCTCTATGGGTAAACTCCTGCACAAAAAATAAAAAAGCGGATACCTCCACTTAACCATGGAAGGTATCCGCAAAAAAACTCTCACCGCCGGCAAATCGGCTTTCGCCGCACCACCCTAACTGCCGCCGCCAAGCTGCGGCAGCGTTACCGTGAAGGTACTGCCCTGACCGGGCCGGCTCGTAACTGTAATCGCGCCGCCATGACTCTGCGCAATCCAACGGGCAATAGCTAGTCCCAGCCCGGTCCCGCCCAGTTCCCGGGACCGGGCCTTGTCTACCCGGTAAAACCGCTCAAAAATCAGCGCCTGGTGCTCAGGGGCAATGCCAATGCCGGTATCCTGCACAATAATCCGGAGCTCGGCTCTATTTCGGGCAGGCGGCTCCAGGATGGCTTTAACCTGCCCGCCCGGCGGCGTATATTTTACCGCGTTGTCCAGCAAAATCAGCAGCAATTGGCTGAGCCGCTCCCGGTCGGCATATATCATTACCCGGTCTGGGCTATCGAGACACAGCTCAATCCCTTTCCCGCCGGCCAGCGGCTGGAGCGACCGGACGACCTGTTCAGCCACAACCTTTAGATCAAAATTCTCCTTAATCAAGTTGAATGCCCCCGCATCCCCTCTGGCCAGGGTCAACAGGTCGCTTACAATCTTCGACATCTTTCTGATTTCGTCCTTCATGTCGGACAACACCTGCTGCGCGAATGGCGACATGCTGCTCCCGTCATCGCTTTGGACGGCGTCCACCGATGTGAGCAGCACGCTCAGGGGCGTTCGCAGCTCGTGGGACGCATCAGCCACAAACTCGCGCTGGCGGCGGAACGACTCCTTAATCGGCACCATTGCCCGGCCGGCCATAATGTATCCCGCCAATGAAACGAGAATGAGAAAAGCGAAGGACACCACGGTCGTGACCACCAGGAAGTTTTTTAAGACCTGATAATAGAGGGTGATGTCCCGGCCGACGTATACCGTTCCTAAAAACATATCGCCATCATACACCCGCTGGGCGCAAAGCATAAGAATGGCCTCATCGCCGTTTGGGAGAACAAAGGTCTCCAAATCCACATCACCGTCAGCTGTATCCCAGCTCCGGATTTTGGCCAGAACAGGCTCGCGCAGGGCGGGGTACGGTTCGGCCGCATTGATTAAATTACCCTGAGCGTCAAACGCGTAAAAAAACATCCGGCCGCTGCCGTCGCGGTAATCTTCCTCCGGCATATTCGGCAGCAGTTCCTTGTGTTTGAAAATCACCAAATGCTCCCTGGCTTCCTCTTCGGCAAACAGGCGCACTTCCTGTTTTTCCTCCGAATAAATGGTCCAGGTCAGACCGCTATAAATGATCCCTACAAACGCCAGGAGAAAAGCGGTCATCAAACCGGTATAAAAAAGCGTTAGGCGGCGCCGAATCTTGCTGAACATCTTATTCCC
Organism: Sporolituus thermophilus DSM 23256; assembly: GCF_900102435.1. Lineage (NCBI taxonomy): Bacteria > Bacillati > Bacillota > Negativicutes > Selenomonadales > Sporomusaceae > Thermosinus > Thermosinus thermophilus. The sequence goes on from NZ_FNBU01000007.1 coordinate 71,435, forward strand.
CCAGCTTATACCCAATTCCCCGAATATTGTGAATTAGCTTTTCCTCGCCGGGGAAGTCGATTTTTTTGCGCAACAGGCGGACATAGGCATCCAGGTTATTGGAAGATACTTCGGACTCAAGGCCCCAAACACGGTCTAAAATCACTTCCCGCGGCACGACTTTGCCCCGATTTTGCACCAACAGGTCAAGCATTTGAAACTCCCGCCCGGTCAGCTGGATTTCCCGAGCGCCCCGCCGCACTACCCGCGTCGTGCGGTTAAGCACCAAGTCGCCCACCTGGACGATATCTTCTTTGAGGGCAACAACACTGCGGCGGGACAAGGCGCGGATCCGCGCCATGAGTTCGGAAAACTCGAAAGGCTTGACCAGATAATCGTCGGCGCCGGTATCCAGCCCCAAGACTTTATCATCGACGGCATCCCGGGCCGTCAGCATCAAAATCGCGCCCTGATACCCCTTCTTGCGCAATCTGTCGCATACCTCCAGACCACTCATGCCCGGCATCATCCAATCCAAAATGGCTACGTCGTAAGGGGAGTACAGGGCGTATTCCAACGCGGCGTTTCCTTCTGTCACCCAGTCAACCTGCATTTTTTCTTTTTCCAGCATATGCCTAATGAGCTTGCCCAGACGGGTGTCATCCTCAGCCAGTAAAATCCGCATCTTCATCACCTGCTATATCCCTTTCGCCACGGCCGCCGTTTCCCCTTTAACTCGAGTGACGGGGCGCGACCAAATCGGTATGCTTATTCTGCCACGAATTCCGCGTCTTATAGTACCGCCACATTTCCACAAAAACTTTTTTAATGACCGACGTGCTGGCCAGGGTAGATTGCCCGGCAACGCGCGGGTGATAAACAAGGCCAATTTCCCGGATGGTGTAGCCCCGCCGGTGGGCCTCGAGCAGCAGCTCGGCGTCAATAAACGACCCTTCCGACTTTAAGACAATGTTCTGGTAAATTTCCCGTTTGAACAGTTTAAAGGAGAAATTAACGTCCCGGACCTTAAGCCCAAAAATCAGGCGGATCATCAGGTTGTACACCTTGGAGATAACTTTCCGCCGCAACGGTTCATCCCGGGTCAGGCGGTAGCCGATAAGCATGTCGGCGTCGCCGATTTGCGGGATGGCGTTTTTAACATCATCGAAATCAAGCGGCAAATCGGAGTCCATGTACAAAATATAGTCTTTGGTCGCGTGAGCAAACCCGGTTTTGAGCGCCCCTCCCAATTTGCGGTTAACTTCGTGATGAATAACCCGGATTACGGGATAGCGCCGGGCCAATTGGTCAGCCAACGCCCCGCTCCCGTCGGTGCTGGCGTCGTCGACGACTACAATCTCATAATCGATGCCTAATTTATTGCCGATCGCCATCGCGCCGTGTACGCAGGGCTCAATATTGTCAATTTCGTTGTACATGGGAAAAACAAACGACAGACTGAATGGTTTTTTCATGTTGGTTGCCTCCAATCATTTCGCATCTTTCAAGAGCAAAACTTTATCTTCTTGCCGGTAAAGCAGCTGCAGATCGCCCTGCAGGGAAACCGGGAGCTTACGGTAGGCGTTCTCACTCAGAATGAAATAGGCTTTGCCCGCCGCGCCGGCGATAACGTCAGAGGCTTGTTCCGCCGCTTTGATTTCAATCCCCGGCATACCGGCGTAATACATAAAACCAGGACGGTAAAACTTAGCCACATAGACAGGCGTCTGACCGTCGTAGCGAGCCGCAAAAGCCGTGGCAAACTCTTTCATGGAAAAGGCCGGGGCTGCGGCCGGCAGCAGGGCCGTCATCAACGCGGCGACAAACAAGGCCATGCCGATTGTTAGCGAAGCCACCGTCCCGCGGCCGCCATGGCGGACGGCGCTCCACCAGACCATCGCCACCATCGCCGCCAAAGCGGTACATACGGCCACCACTCCTGGCATCAGGGCCGGGGCTAATTTCGCGCCGGCCAGCCCCAGAGCCGCCGCTAACGCGCCGGCCAGCAGCGTCAGGACAAAAGCGGCAAGATAGACTGCCCAACGGTCACGGGCAGCCAGCGTCCGGTCGATATACCAGCCGACCAGCAGCGCCAGCGGTGGATACATGGGCAAAATATACGAAACCAGCTTGGTCTGGGACAGGGTGAAAAAGCCAAACACCACACCGGCCCACACCAGCAAAAACGATAGCGCTTCGCCCCCGGCGCTTTGCCGCTCGCGCCAGGCAGCGCGCCCGGCCTGGATGAGGAAGGCAGTCCACGGAAAAAAACCGACTAGCAAAACCGGAAAGTAGTAATACCACAGTTTGCCCTCGGGATGCTCGGGCTGCAAAAAGCGGGTAACGTTATGAAAGCCCAGAAAAGTGTTGACAAACTCCAGGCCGTGATAGGCGTACATCGCCCCGTACCAGGGGAGAGCAATGGCCGCGAAAACAAGCGCGCCGCTTATCAGCCGCAGCCGGCGCCAAATCCCCCAATTGCGGGTCAAGGTATAATGCAGGCCGAGAATCAAAGCCGGAAAAACAACACCAATGGGCCCCTTGGTAACCACCGCCAGGGCGGCGCTGGCGTAGGCCAGGTAGTAGCGTCCCTGAAAAAAGCCCAGGAGCGACACCGTAAGGAAGAAGGTCAGGGTGATATCGGTAACCGCCGCCTTGCCCAGATAGAAATATTCAAAGCTCGTTGCCAGCACCAGCGCGGCAATAGCACCCGCGCGGTCGCTAAACAGCCGCGCCCCGGCGCAATAAACGGTCACGACGCCGCCAACGGCCAGTAAAGCCGAGGGAAAGCGGGCGCTGAACTCGCTGTCGCCAAACAGGCGGATGGCACCGGCTACCAGCCAATAGTACATAGGAGGCTTGTCATACCAAAAATCACCGTAAATGCGCGGCGAGATTAAATCGCCATACTGCAGCATCTCCCGCGCCGTTTCGGCATAAACAGGCTCATCCGGGTCCAGCAGCGGCACGCTGCCCAGCCGGAAAAACATAACGAACGCCGCTACGCAGATAATTGCCAGCAGACGAAACCAAGGTTTACTGATCATATTCCCTCCTGAAAAGTTTATCGGCCTCATGCGCCGACCGCCGTTCCGCCCGGACGACCTTGGATGCTTCACCGCAAGCTTGTCAGCGTCCGGCCCAGGCCCTCGGCCAGCGAATAGACCGGCTGCCAGTCCAAATTGGCGCAGGCGGCCAAAATTTTTAGCGCCGACCGGTAAATGTCGCCCGCCCGCGGCGGCGCATACTGCGTTATCAGCGGTTTGCCCACCAGCCGCTGCATCAGACGAACAAGCTCATTAATCGATATTTCCTGCCCGGTGCCGATATTGTAGCTGCGGTTGGCGTTAGCGGTAAACAGAGCGCGGTAGTTGGCCTCGGCCACATCGCGGACATAGATGAAATCCCGCGTTTGGGTGCCGTCGCCAAAGACGGTAAGCGGCTCGCCAACCAGCGCCTTCGTCAAAAAGCTGCTAATGACGCCGCCTTCACCGCTGTCCGTCTGACGCTCGCCGTAGACGTTGGCATAGCGCAGCGTCACATACTCGAGACCAAAATTTTTATAATACAGCTCCAGATATTTTTCGGCGGTAAGTTTACTCAGCCCGTAAAAAGATGTGGGCTGCTTGTCCGCTTCCTCATGGAGCGGTAAAACCGCCGGATCGCCGTACACCGCCGCGCTGGAAGCAAAGACAATCCGTTTCACGCCTGAAGAGCGGCAGGCCTCCAGAAGATTGACCAGTCCCATGATGTTGACATCACAATCGTACCGCGGGTCGGCCAGCGATTTAGGAACGGTGGTCTGGGCCGCTTGGTGGATGACAAAATCAAATCGTTCAGCGCCCAACAAGTCCACAAGGTCCCGCTCCCGGACATCCTTTTCAATAAAACGCGCCGCAGGGTTCACATTAGCCAGACAGCCGGCGCTGAGATTGTCCAAAACGACGGTCTGAAAGCCAGCTTCAATCAGCCGATCGACGATATGGGAACCGATAAAGCCCGCTCCCCCGGTAACCAACACTTTCATCCGCACTTACCTCCTTCGTCAGCCGCCAGCAATTGGCTGTTTTTCAGGAAATGATAGCCAAAAACACGAACCATGGCAATAAAACCGAGCATAAAAGGCAGGTACTCGCTGAATAACCGCCACAAGAGCGCGGCAATTCCAACCATGCTGGCGGGATAGAGCGTGCTAAACAGGAAGACAAAGCCGCCTTCGGCAACACCCGCGCCGCCAGGCGTCGGCGCAAAATACAGCACAAAATTGAGCAAAACGACCCGGCCAAGAACCGTCCCCCAGGCCACCGGAGCGCCCATGCCGGCAAACAGGACCGGCACAATACCATACAGGGCAAGCAAACTAAAAATCGTGTACACAAAGGCTTCGGCCAGACCGCGACCGTTTTGGCCAAGCAGCGTCAACGCCGCTTCCAGATCCCGGAAAAAGCGCAATAATTGACGGGCCTTTCCCGGCAACAAGCGACAGGCCACCCGTTTAAACAGCAGGGCAAACCGCCGCACCCGCATTAGCTTTAGCATTCCGCAGCCGGCGACGACAATAGCCATTGCCGCGCCTACCGCTAAATGTTTGGGGAACCACGCCGCGATCCCGTCGTCCAAGTAGACGACTACCGGCAGGCAAAGAACCAAAACGAACAACGATAAAAGGGTGCGGACGACCGCCAGGACCGTTGCTTTGCCAACGGGAACGCCGGCCTTGCGGAGCAGTGCTACCTGCGCAACCGGCCCGCCGGTAGCACCAGGGGTTAATAGCGCAAAAAAGTAATTGCCCAAAATTACCGGCACGCATTGTTTGAGCGTAACGGCCGCCCCGGCCAGCTCGGCCATGCGTTTTAGGCGATAGGCGTCAAAGTAAAGACCGGTTGCCACGAGCCCCAGGACAAGCAACACGGCCCACAGCCGCAGCGCCCGCAAATGGATAAACATCTGGGCGTCAAAAGTGGCAAAAATTACCGCCGCCGTTGCCGCCAGCAGCAGACCAAGGCTAGCAGCCAGCCGCAAACTAACTTGTTTCATCATCCAACTCCCAGTAGTTGATAAGTTTTATTTTATGGCGCTGCAGCGCCCCTAAAACTTCCGCACTGCGCAGGGCCGCCAATTCCTCCTGCCACTGATACCTCCACCCGTAGGCCGCATCAAGGACCTTATTGTCCATACCTGGATGAACCATGATTTCCGATAGCCCCTCAGGCAGGTTCTCAATCACCGCTTTAAGGTTGGCGGCATGCATGGTCCCGCCGGTCAGCATGCCAAAGAAGTGCTGCGGACTTTTTAGACCGCTGCGGGCATACTGGCGCCGGGCCCAGGCGGCGCAAACCGTTAACGCCGTCCGCGCCAGCACGCGGCCAACCGTATATTGCTTTGGAAAAAAGGACAGCGGCTCGGCAGGAATGCGGATTTTGGTCACCTGGAATTCACGGGCGATTTTGGCAACAATAGGCGCCAGTCCAGGCAACACATGCAAGTGCTGATGGCTGTCGAGGTGGCTGATAGCGATGCCGCTCCCGACCACTTTTTGCATTTGGCAGCGCAGTTCATACTCAATATGTTCTTTGGCAATGGCCCCGCGTAAATAGCGGCGCGCAAAAGCGCCATAGTCAGGCAGCAGCTTGCCGTCATCGGTCAGCAGGGTATTAATGTTGCCCCGCGCCACCGGCCGCGCCCCCACTAATGTAAGGTGCACGCCCACACTCAGCCGCGGATGCTGCCGGGCCAGGGCGACGGCGTGGGCGAAAGCGTTACCGCCGGCCATAAGGGATGCACTGGTCACACAGCCTTCGCGATGGCTGGCAATAATAGCATTATTGATACTTTCATGAAGCCCAAAATCATCGGCATTGACAATTAACCGTTTGATCATGATCACCACCCGTCTACCGAAAACATCTACCCCGGACGCACCGGTCCGCAGCAAGTCCAGTATACGACCCGATTCTGAAAAAAAACTGAAAAAAGACCAAAAAACAGCGGTGATTAGAGGACTTTTCCCCAATCACCGCTGTCGGCTATTTTGGCAGTTTGCTCTTTTAAAGCCTAATTACCGGCCTAACCCCAAACTGCGGCCCCGTTTCGCCCTTGACCGCCACTGTATGTTTAAGCCAGTTAGTGTCGTCCTGGCGCGGAAAATCACTCCGGAAATGGTGGCCCCGCGATTCTTCCCGCATAAGCGCGCTGCCGGCGACAAGTCTGGCAATTTCGCACATATTCGCGAGTTGGAGCACATCCATAAGAGCCTGGTTATAAACCGCCATGGCCGGCACGCGCACCTGGGCCAAGGCATCCTCCACTTCGGCCGTGACCGCCAGCAGTTGCTTTAGCCCGGCTGCCTCCCGGCTGACGCCGGCATACTGCTGGACCGCGCGGCGCAACCTATCCCGCAAGGCCGCTATCCGGGGCTCCTGCGGCCCCCCAGCCCCAATGCGGCCGGTCACCCGCGCCGCCTCCGCTTCGAGCGAGGCGGGGTCGGGGTTTACGTGTTCAACCATTGCCGCCCAGGCATGGGCCGCCTCACCCGCTTTCGCGCCGAACACCTGGGTCGCCGCAAGCCCGCTGCCAGCCAGGCGGTTCGCGCCGTCAAAATTGCCGGCGCACTCGGGGGTGGCGTAGAGACCGGCAATGGTGGTGCGGCACTGCTCGTCGATGAAAATGCCGCCCATCAGATAATGAGCGCCAGGCGCCACTTCCACCTTAGCCGTCGCCGGGTCAACGCCATGGGCTCGGATATACTGGTACTGGGCAGTGCTAAGTCGTTTGCGGACAGCTTCTTCCCCTTGCGGTGAGTCGCCGACATACCACAGTAGTCCGCCCCGCGCCGTGCCCCGTCCCTCGCGAATGGTCCGGGCCATCAGGCGCATCGCCTCGTCCCGCACAGGCAGGGGCTTGGGCAGGACGGCCTTGCCTTCCTTATCGTAAACATTCCCGTCTAAGATGGCAGGATCAAGAAACTCGTAGTGAACAAAAGCGCCTTGCAGCGAGGGCGGCCAAACAATGACCGACGGATAAAACAGCACCATCTCCATATCTACCAGTTCGGCTCCGGCCCGATAGGCGTAAATTATGCCGTCGCCCGTGGCATCGGTCGGACAGTCGTTGACTTCCCACAGCCACTGACAGCCGCCGGTCGCCATAACAATTGCTTTCGCCCTCAGCAGCGTGAATTCGCCGGTGCGCAGGTCCATTCCGACCGCGCCGGCTACGGCCGGCTGCCCGCCGCTTGCTTTAATCAGTCCGGTTACATAAAAATCATCCCGGAGGTCTATGTGCGGATGGTTGCGGCAGGCCCGAGCCAAGGCGCCCGCCAAGCCGACGCCGCCGCCCCGGAAAAAGATATTGCGCGGCCGAGACTGGCCGGGGAATTGGCCGATGGCGAAATTTCCCGCTTCGTCTCGCACAATCCGGGCGCCGAAGCGTTCGGCGTCCAAAGCCCTGGCACAGGCATCCTCCGCCAAAACCTTGATAAGATTTTGGTCCCCTAACTCATAGCCGAACTTAACCGTATCCTGAAAAAATAACTCAGGACTGTCATCAGGATGGAACGGCGCCTGCATACCGCCGGCCGCCGTCAGGGTAATCCCCGACCTGGCCGCCGGCCCTTTATTGACCAGCATCACCGCCGACCCTGCCTCGGCCGCCGCCAAGGCGGCCCGCAGCCCGGCGCCGCCGCCGCCAATGACCAGGACTTCGGTCATCACTTGTTTGCTAACTTTCATTGCCGTCCCTCCTCTGCCTTGTCTTGCCCCGCCGGCAACGGCTGCGTGAAATCGACCACTACATCCCGCAAAAGCTTAAACTGGGAATGGGGCTCGATGACCACCGTTTCGCCCGGCCGCACCAGCGTCGTACAGCCGAACACGTCCTTGCCGTTTACCCGGACCAGGCAGGAGCCGCATTTTCCTTTAAAACAGGTTGACGTCCGGCAGGCAAAGGTCGGATCCAGGTCGTGAATTTTTGCAAGCAGTGCCATAACAGACAAAGGCTCGCTGCTTTCAACCGTGTATTCTTCCAGCCGCCCTGCAGTATCGCTGGCGGGATTAAAGCGGAACACTTTTGCCAAAATCTTTCCATTGTACGCACTCAATCCTCATCCCTCCCTGTTATTGGAGCTAGCCAGTGTTTCGGCAGCCAGCGCGATATTTCCTGCCAAAATAATCCATTTTGGACTTAATCCCTTAATTATTCTTTCTCTCGCTTCGCTCAGCCACCAGAATTAGTAGCTAAATAGCTTCAGCACCTTTTACGCACGTTAAAGTACCTTACGACCGGTATTTTTGCACCTATCCTTTTTAGAAAAATATACAAAATCAAGCAAAACAGTCAAATAAGGCCGTATTTTAATAATATCCAAGGGAATTTATGGTTGTTATTCCCTTGAAATATGCTATACTAATTACGTATTGTTCATCATATTTCTGCATTTCTTCTTTTAGCACTATTGTCAGAGGGGGAAGAACTATGCCAATAAGGATAGGGATTAACGGGTTTGGTCGCATAGGGCGAATGTGTCTAAGAGCGGCGCTACGCAACGAAGACGTGGAAGTTGTCGCGATTAACAGCACGTCCAGCCCCCAAGCGTCGGCTCACCTGTTAAAATATGACTCGGTCCACGGCAAGCTTACTAACACGGTTGAGGCTACCGACAGCGAAATCGTGATTGACGGCCGCCCAATCAGGGTAATATCTGACCGCAACCCCGCCAACTTGCCGTGGGGCAAGCTGGGCGTCGACATCGTCATCGAAGCCACCGGCAAATTTAATTCCGGCAAAGACTGTGAAATCCATCTTGAAAACGGAGCAAAAAAGGTCATCATCACCGCACCGGCCAAAGACAATGCCCCCACGTTTGTCATGGGGGTTAACCAAGCATCGTACCTTCCCGAAGTTCATCACATTGTGTCCAACGCGTCCTGCACTACCAATTGTTTAGCGCCAATCGTCAAAGTAATTCACGATAACTTTGGGATTGTCACTGGTATTATGTCAACTGTTCACGCCTTTACTACTGACCAGCGCAGCCTGGACAACAGCCACAAAGATCTTCGCCGCGCCAGAAGCTGCGTCCAATCAATCGTTCCGACGACAACCGGCGCCGCCAAAGCCATCGGCCTTGTTATCCCTGAGTTGAAAGGCAAGCTGAACGGGATTGCAATCCGTGTTCCGGTCCCGAATGTGTCGCTAACCGACTTAGTAGTCGAACTCAGTCGCGATGTTACGGTGGAAGATATCAATAATGCGCTGCGCAGCGCGGCCAACGGCCCGATGAAAGGCATCATCGAGTATTGCGACGAACCGCTTGTCTCCGCTGACTTCCTCGGTAACAGCCATTCGGCGATTGTCGATGCGCTTTCCACCATGATTGTCGGCCACCGGACCGCCAAAATTTTAGCCTGGTACGACAACGAATGGGGCTATTCCTGCCGGGTAATTGATCTGGCCCGTTACATTGGACAAAGACTGGCGCAGGCAGAAAACCAACCGGCTAGACTAAAAGCAGTAGGCTATTAGAAACTCTTCGGCGCGACGGGTAAGTAAAAAAAGCTGCCAGCTCCGGCCCTTCGGCCGGGCTGGCAGCTTTTATGCCATGCGATTACATCTGGCCACCCTGCAGCCCGCGCGGCAGCTGCAGAAAGCAGATTAAAGCGCCCTAGCTATAAAAGCTAGGCGACGGCGTTTAAAACATGGCAATAACTTTCAGGTATTTTTCCGGACGGGCGGCAATATCTTCCACCAGGGCCGGGACAGCCGCCATCGGGATGGTCTTGGTCACCAGGGCTCCTACGTTAACTTTTTGTTCAGCGATCAGCCGTAAACTTTCAGGGAACATGTTCACACTGTTGCGCGAGCCAACAACGTTTAGTTCCTTTTTGGTAAACAACGCCGTGGGCAGCGATATTTCGCTTTTCGGCCATCCAACCAGCGATATCCGGCCAGCATAGGCAACATAGTCAATACTGTTGCGGATAGCCCGGGCATCGCCCGACGCCTCGATTACCGCTTCACCCATCCGGCCATTGGTAATTGCCTTAATTTCCTGGACGGCATCCTGAACAACCGGATTTATGACATAGTTTATCCCCAGTTTTCCGGCAAGTTCCAATCTTGCGGCCACCGGATCGACGACGACCGGAACGGCCCCCAGCGTTAGTGCATACTGCGCTGCTAAAAGACCAATCGGCCCTGCGCCGGTAATCACCACATGTTCGCCGGCCTTTACTTGCGCCCGCTTAACCGCCTGCATGGCAATGACCAGCGGCTCGACCATTGGCATAATTTCCCAGGGAATATTATCTGGCGCTTTGTGGACTAAGTGTCGCGGGTGAGAAAAATATTCGGCCATGCCGCCTTCGATATGCACGCCTAGCACGGTCAGGTTTTCACAGCAGTTGGTACGGCCAAGCGAGCACGGATAGCACTTACCGCAATAAACATACGGTTCCAGCACGATGCGATCGCCTACGGCAAACATTGTTTCGTCAGCCGCTACCTCTACGATTTCGCCGGCAATTTCATGGCCAATAATCCGGGGGTAGGTAACAAGCGGGTTTGTGCCCCGGTAGGCGCCGATGTCCGAACCGCATATTCCAGCGCTGCGGACCTTGATTAACACGTGGTCGTTTGCGCGTTCAGGCCGGTTAGTTTCTTCAATTCGTATATCACCGGGAGCTCTTAAGCAAACAACTTTCATTCACGTACACGCTCCTTCCTAGGCCTATATATGATTACGCCAGTTACTTACTCTGATAATCAATTTTCTATTTAACCAAATCAGCTAAAACTAAAGATAAGGGCGGATAATAGGTAGTTACTGCCAAAGTAACCAGCAGCGCGACATAGAAAGGAATGATTTCTTTTAGATACTCATCCATTTTTACCCCGGTTAATGTGCATGTTAGGAACATTGTCGTACCAAAGGGCGGGGTAATTGCCCCAATTGACAAATTAAATATCATTGTAATACCGAAATGGACAGGATCAATGCCTAGGGCATGCACGGTGGGCATTAATAATGGGGTGAGGACAATAATTGCCGCGTTACCGTCCAAGAACATGCCGACAACCAAAAGAAAAATGTTGACAATAAGGAGAAATACTTCCGGACTGGTAGTAATGTCCGTCAACATGACGGTAACACGTTCGGCAATGCCTTCCCAGGTGAGAATCCAGGCGAAACCGGCGGAAGCCATCAAGATTAACATGATAGCGCCGTTTGAGCGCGCTGATTCTAGGAGCGCCGCTTTAATATCGGACCATTTGGTTTCCCGGTACGCTAATCCGACTAACAGCGAATAGATAACTGTTACTGCCCCTGCCTCAGTAGGCGTAAAAATCCCGTAGCGAATACCACCTAAAATAATGACCATCAACATTAGGCCCCAAAAGGCTTCTTTGGTAGCCAGAAAAACCTCTTTAACCGTCGGCGCTTTGGTCCTGGTCGGCTTATAGCCCCGGCGTCGGGCAACAAAATCTACCGCAACCATTAATAAAAGCGTAAGTAAAATTCCCGGGCCTATGCCGCCCAAAAACAATTTGCCGATTGATGTATCGGAAACAAATCCATAAATGATGAGGCCAATACCAGGCGGAAGGATCGGCCCCAGCAGCGCCGATGCCGATGTCAATGCAGCGGCAAACGGCTTACTGTAACCGTTGCGCACCATCTCAGGCACTAATACTTTACAAATCATCGCGGCGTCTGCTAAACCGGCGCCGGAGGGTCCGCCAATCAGTGCCCCCAGTACAACATTGGTCTGGGCCAATCCGCCCCGTAAATGGCCTGATAAAACATCGGAAAGCTTGAGCAAGCGCTGAGTAATACCGGTATAATTTAAAATTGAGCCCAGCATCATAAAAAAAGGTATAGCCAGTAGCGGTACATTATCGGCGCCGCCTATCATACGTTGAATAACCATAACCGGTGATAAGTTATTAGCCATAAAAAAATAAATAAATGTTGCCAGTGTGATAGCGAAAGCCACTGGTACATTAATCCCGAAAAGGGCTAGCATGACAAGTGATGCTGCTAAAACCTCCATATTTCGCTACTCCTCTATGTTACAGTTTTCTCTCTTACCGGTAAGGTCCAACCAGAAAAGCCGGATATAATACAACAACATAAATGCGCTTCCAACCGGAACAGCAAGGTCTACATACGTATATGGTATTCCAAGCATCGGCGTTAATTTTTGGCTTGCCGATAACGCTAACTTAGTGCCGTACCATATCATCAACAACAACGTTGCAATTACACAGACATCTACTAACAAGTTTAAAACCCATTTTGCCCTGGAAGGCAGTTTTCTTGCCAATACGTCAATACTACAGTGGCCTTCAGCTTTTATAACCGACGCAGCGCCTAGCATGGTCAGCCAAACAAAGGTAAAAATAGTTACCTCCTCTACCCACCCCCAGGGTTTACCTACTACATAGCGCATAAATACATTGGCACAGGCTAGTAGGATAATGAACGCCATGAACAGCATCCCAAGAATATCATCCAAGTTTTTAATCATTCTCCAGATTATACGCCCCATCGTATCACGTCCTTTAGTAATCCGGCCCCGGTCGTATAACCGAGGCCGGGTTATATCGGTTATTTGCTGTTAATAATAGCCATTACTTTATCCATTACTTCAGGCGGAAACTCTTTGCTAAATCTCTTGGGGAAGTCTTTCATCCGCTCTTTAAAGGCCGCACGGTCTACCTCAACTACCTGCACGCCGGCTGCTTTCATCTTTTCGAGCGCTTCTTTATCAGCCTTTTCGTTTTCTTTCTCAAGGAAACGTCCCGCTTCTTCACCAGTTTCCTTCAGCATTTTAACGATATCAGGAGGTAGTGTGTCGATGAACTTTTTACCCGCGATCCAGGTGGAAAGATTAACTTGATGGCGCGTCAGCATCAAGTATTTTGCTCCTTCATGCATCTTGCCGCCATATAATACGGGAAGGGGGTTTTCCGCGCCGTTAATAACGCCTTGCATTAAAGCAGGGTAAGCTTCAGCGAGCGGCATCGGTGTTGCCACTGCGCCCATGGCGTTCATCATTTCCGTAGACAGGCGTATGTTAGGTACCCGAATTTTTAAACCCTGAAGGTCTTCGGGCTTGGTAACCGGTTTTGTGGCAATCAAATGGCGATCGCCATATATCCATTTACTGTGAACCACATACAGCCCCTTAGCTTCCAGTTTCTTGGACAATTCTTTAAAAAGATCGCTGTCAACCAACTTATATAACTGTTCTTTATTGTCAAAGATGTATGGCAGATAGGTAACGCCAAACTCGGGAACATAATCCATGAGAAAACCGCCGTCAGAGATAGTAATAACGTTTGAACCTATAGTCAGTTGCTCGGTAACGTCCTTTTGCGATCCTAATTGAGAACTTGGATAATATTGAAACTCAACCCGGCCGTTGCTTCTTTCCTTCATTAACCGGCCCCATTCGCGCACTGCTTTATCATTTGGTTCACCAACGTTATTACCATAGGCAATCTTAATAATGATTTTTTCATCTGCTTTCTTATCTGTAGTTTTCGCGCCGCCGCAGCCGACCAGCACCAGTGAAGTAATTACTATAACTGCCAGTAAACCAACAAACCATTTCCGCTTCATACCCATCCTCCTCAGAATATTTCTTAAATTCTAGACACACGCTAACAGCCAATTATCACCACCCATGAATAAATTAGTAAGCAAAACCAATAATATGCAAAAATCATGCCAAGTCTCGGGACGTGATCTGTCCTGACCAAGACCTGGTTTTATTTCAAAAATGAAATTAGCTCCATTTCATTATTGAAATGGAGCTTTGGTTTTGCGCCATAGCGTAACTTTGCTGATGCCCAGTTTAGCACAGACTTCGTCCGGGCCATATCGCGCCAGGAGCTGCCGAATGATTTCGCTCTCCATCTGCTTTAGACTTCCTGCTTCCTTGATGGCAAGATAATAGCCGCTGTCTACCCTTGCCTCCTGCTCGCCCAGAACTTCGGCGACCTGCTCATAGCCAATCCGGTCAGCTTCGCCGATGCTATAAGCAATCACTTCCGCTACATTCCGCAGTTGGCGAATATTGCCCGGCCAAGGATACGAAATTAATAGCCGCGTAGCAGCCGGATCAAGCTTAACGGTCTTGTCCGGACGAAACTTATTAAAGTAGTACAAAAATATCAACGGAATATCTTCCGGCCGTTCTCGCAAAGGCGGTAGGCGCAACCCAAGTACATGGATGCGGTAATAGAGATCCTGGCGGAACCGGCCTTGTTTTACCTGTTCAAACAAATCGCGGTTAGTCGCCGAAATAATCCGTACGTCAACCGGTATGATCCGGTCATCGCCAATACGCATGATTTCTTTTTCCTGCAGGACTCTGAGCAGTCGGCTCTGGATATCGGGCGAAAGCTCCCCGATTTCATCAAGAAAAATCGTGCCGCCGTGGGCCAGTTCGAACAGGCCCGGTTTACCCCCTTTACGCGCCCCGGTAAACGCCCCTTCGACATAGCCAAACAGTTCGCTTTCCATCAAACTCGGCGGGATGGACGCAGTATTGACAGATACAAAGGGGCCCTTGCGGCGGTTGCTGTGGTTGTGAATGCTTTGCGCCAGTACCTCTTTTCCCGTACCGGTTTCACCATAAATAAGCAGGTTAGAGTCGTACAGCGCATATTTTTTGGCTTTTTCAATAAGTTTTTTCATTATGCCGGACTGACCGATGATATCCTCGAACGTATTTTTCGCATACAGGCCTTTCTGGTATAGTGAAAAGCGAATCTTCCGTTCCGACGCTTGGATGCTGGCCACCTCATGAAAGGTTACTACTTTGCCGTTTTCTTTATTGTTAAATTCCAGCGGAATTACCCGGGCAATTACATTACTGCCATTAATTGTAACAATCTTTTCTTGATACCGGTGTTTAACAAGCTCCTTGATGCTATGAAAAGTTAGTTCCTTCCCTTCACCCGCACAGATTTTGCGCGCGACGTTATTATAGAAACTCAGTTGATTGTTACCGGTGACCGCGATGACCCCTTCATCAATATTGTCGATGATTGCCTTGAGCTGGGCCGTTTGCAATTTCTCGCGTTCCTTGGCCTTAACAATCCGCACCGCTTCTTCAATCGCCCGCCTTATGGACGTAGCACCGGATTCCAACATTTCTGCCACCATGCCGCAGGTTTTGGCCGTTTCATAAGCCGCACGACAGCCAATAACGGCTTCCACGCCTTGCCTGTAAAGTTCCAGAACCGTTTTGGCGATCTCGCTTTCATTCCGGCAGGAGCGGATGTGTATTTCGGTCTCTGATATGTTAAAATTACCGGTTATCCCGTCAAAGATATTCGCCCGGCTGACAATGCCGATCCGCCGAATATCCAAGGCGGTCAGCTTACTGACAATACTAAGCAGGTCGTATACCGACATGGTAATCTCAATAACCGTGAACCTGTTCAGCGCCTTTACTTCTTCCGCTAAACCGCCCCGGCTGATGATTACTTCGACATCGCCGTATCTCTTTATAACCCGTTCTGCTTCTTGGTCACTGGCAGTAGCAACATACAGCTCTATCCCCATCTGCTGGGCAATATTTGCCGCCAATTCCGCCATATTATGAAACGGAGCAAGAAACAAAATAGGCATCATGGTTATATTCCTCCAGCCTGTATAGTCCGCCCCAAATTAGCAGTGCCCCCACCTATTGCCTGTCTTATTTTTGAAATTCTGCATAATATAGGCATTTCCCTTTGCATTTCGCCTGAACTTCTTTCAAAAAAACCTGCACTTTTTTTATAGAAAATAAAAAAGCGCAGACGCGCCTCTTAACAAAACCACTCCGCCCTTTCCACTTTCTACGTTCCACTGTTCAGCGCGACAGGTAAACCCAAAGATATTTAACCCCGATGATGATTAGGGCAACCCAGGCAACCACAAACAAAACAATCAATCCGAGGATCAGGGGCGCCCGCCGTTTCCATCTTTCACTTTCCCTTTGACATTCCGTCCGAACTGTTTCCGGCAAAAGGTTTATCAGGTAGAACATTGCCGCCGGCGCTAATACGGCGTCATCGGCAAACCCAAAGAGGGGGAGATAATCGGGCAATATGTCTACCGGGCTAATGATATAAGCAATTAAAGCAAGCAGCATTACTTTTACAACGATGGGGGTACGGGGATGCTTCCAGGCGAAATATAGGATTAGGGCATTATTCTTGAACACCTTCAGCCATCCCCACCAGCGCAGCAAACCGCTTGGGACCATGTAAAACACCACCTGTTATTATTAATATAAACCATACTACCACGCTTACCCATCATTATACCTGTCCGTAACACCGGTTGCCAAATAAATCGGCCCAAATATTACTCCGACCAAAAACAGTCCCCGTCGGCCTTACGGCTGACGGGGACTGTTATGTAATCGGCATTATGCGCAATCGGCAAGTTGGCCGGATAAATCTATAAATCTTTAATTAGGCAGCACCTTGCCCAAGCTTTTCCCGAAAAAATTTAACCACCGGCGTATGGTACAACAGATAAGCAATAATACTACCGCCAGCAGTGCTGACGAAAAAGGGAATAACAAAGAAGAACGCGCCAACCTTAGAACCAATAAGATATTTGGCCACCGGGAACGCCACCAGGGCGCCGATGATGCCGGTGCCGATAACTTCGCCCACCACCGCACCGAGGATATGCCCTGTCCGGTGGTACACAATTCCGGCCAGGGCCGCGCCAATCATGCTGCCGGGAAAGGCGAGGAGCGAACCGGTGCCAAGAATATTGCGCAAAAGCGAAATCCCGAAAGCGGCACTGACCGAATAGCGGGTCCCCAGCAGCACCGCTAATAAGACGTTGATGGCATGCTGGACAGGAAAACATTTGGCCGCACCAACCGGAATATACACCAGGTGGGCGGACAAAACCCCAATAGCCATAAATAAGGCCGTAAACGTCAGTTTTTTCAGCCTCACGCTTATCGCTCCCTGCCGTAGTATTCAATCCGGCCATACTCATGGATGATGGCCGGCGTCATCTTGAACACCGCATCAAAAAGGCGCATCCGGAAAGTGCCGATCCCGTCTTCGGGTTTTAGGAACCGCTGCGCCAGTTCCCCCGCGATCCCCATAACGGCAATACCGGCCGCCGCCCCGGCAAAATAGTCGTCGGTCGCGCCGCAGCAGCACCCGATCAGGGACGTCGCCATACACCCCGTACCGGTTACCGCTGTCAGCAGCGGATGTCCGTTGTTGATCAGACAGAGATCGTCGCCGCGCACCACAATGTCCGTCTTACCGGTAATGGCCACCGTGCACCCCAGCTGCCGGGCAAGATTTTGGGCTGCTTGCACGCCGCCCTGTTCGTCCGCTATCGAGTCTACCCCTTTTATACCCGTATTCAGACCGGCCAATACTTTAATCTCGGACATATTACCCCGGATGACGGCCAGCCGTACCTCGCGGATTATTTGTTCGGCCGCTGCGGTCCGCATGGCGGTGGCACCTACGCCCACTGGATCGAAAATAACCGGAACCCCTAAGCTATTAGCCTTTTTACCGGCGGCAACCATCGCCGCCACCGCCCGGGAGCTCAATGTGCCGATATTGAGCACCAGCGCTGCGGCATGAGAAACCATTTCCTCCACTTCCGCGATATCGCTCGCCATAACCGGCGAGGCGCCGAGCGCGAGCGTGATATTGGCGCAATCATTAACCGTCACATAGTTGGTAATATGGTGAACTAACGGTCGCTTTTGCTTTACCTGGGTAAGGATGGCGGCAATTTTGGCCAGTAGGTCGGTTTGCCCGTTACTCATCAATAAACACCCCTGCTTTTTTATATAAATCATAAAAATGATGCGTCGGACCGACGCCTTTGCCAATGGCCAGCGCGTGCGCGATGGCAGTAGTGATATATTCCTTGGCCAGCGCTACGGCGTCATACACCGCATACCCCCTGGCCAAGTTGGCCGCAATGGCCGCCGACAGCGTGCAGCCGGTGCCATGAGTATTCGCGGTGGCGATACGAGGCGATGAAAAATAGCGAAAAGTATTGCCGTCAAACAAAATATCGGTGGCATCGTCAGCCCGGTGGCCGCCTTTCAGCAAGACATTTTGCGGGCCAAAGCGGTGGATCATTTTAGCGGCTTCTTCCATATCCTTCAAACTGGTAATTTTCATGCCGGTAATAACTTCCGCTTCCGGAATATTGGGCGTCACTACCGTCGCCAGCGGCAGCAGCAAAGCGGTCAGTTTGCTCTCAGCCGCCGGGTTGAGCAAATGATACCCGCTTTTCGATACCATCACCGGATCGACGACAACGTTACGGGCCTGGTACTTTTTGAGCCCGGCCGCAATCGTCTCGATGGTTTCAATCTGGGAAACCATGCCAATTTTAACCGCATCGACTGCAATGTCTTCAAAGACAGCTTCGATCTGTTTGGCGATAACTGCCGGGTCAATATCCTGAACCGCAAAAACACCCTGGGTATTTTGCGCCGTAACGGCCGTAATAACGCTCATGCCAAAAACACCGTTGGCGGCAAAAGCCTTTAAATCGGCCTGGATACCGGCGCCGCCGGATGAATCCGAACCGGCAATCGTCAATGCTTTTTTCATGGTTAGCCCACCTCGCCCATAATAAAATAAGCGCCTCCCCCGTAAGGATGCGCTTTCCTGACCTTGAAACAATCGCTTAAGCTTCCCTACGCTGGCATTACCCAGTTCAGGTTAAAGGGTCACAGAAATTAACGGTTCTGTATCTCAGCCGGCCTCCCGGCTCCCCTAGCTCCAACCATATTCGGTTTTGTCTTCATCGTAGCACGAATACCAGAGATTGACAAGTGGTATTTTTGCGGATTGACGACCTCAGCAAACTGTAATAAAATTTATGAGTGTCATAGATTTAATATATTATTGGGAAGGGGCCGTTGGATGAACTCGCTGCTAAGTCGCTATTATACCAATATTATCACCAGTTTTTGGAATCAAAAATACACGATTATCGCGCTCGGTGTTTTAAGCGCGCTGTATTTCGGCGTCATCGGCATTGCCTGGGCGGTAACCGGCGAATTTACCCGGTGGGGTGGACACATTCTTCAGCTAATTGGTGTTAATACTACTGCTTACAGCTACCTGAAGCTGATCAACTTCACCGGCACGCCGCTGACCCGGGTCGATGGCGTTTTGGTGTTCGGCATGTTTGCCGGCGCTTTTATCAGCGCCCTTTTCGGGCAGAATTTCAAATTCAGAATTCCTACCGGCAAGCGCGTCATTCAGGCGCTTATCGGCGGTATTATTGCCGGGTTCGGTACCAGAATGGCCATGGGCTGCAACTTAGCCGCCTTATTTACCGGGATTCCCCAGTTTTCCTTTCATACCTGGCTTTTCACCCTGGGCACGATCATAGGAACATATTTCGGCCTGAAAATTAGCATGCATCCCTGGCTGGCAGGAAAACCTAAGCTGGTAGCGGTAAAAAATGTAGGTGAGCCCCAAGAAAACGAGGCATACTACCGCCTGCAGCCGTATATCGGCTTTGTGGGCTTTGCTTTATTTATCCTTTACCTTGTTAACCAGGCCACCGGCGCCTATCCGCCAAAGCTGCTGTTGGCAACCATTTTTGGGTTTTGGTTCGGCTTTCTTATTCAGAAAGGACAGGTCTGCTTTACTTCCGCCTTCCGTGACCTTTGGCTGACCGGACGGTCGAACACGGCTCACGCTCTCGTCTGGGCAATTGCCGTGCAAACCCTGATTACCGCCGTATTTTTAAGCAAAGGCATGCCGCCAAACGTTATCTGGTGGGCCGGGCCGGGTGCGCTTCTCGGCGGCCTCTTGTTTGGCATCGGCATCGTTATTGCCGGCGGTTGTGAGACCGGTTGGATGTATCGGGCAATGGAAGGGCAAATCCACTTCTGGTTCGTAGGCCTGGGCAATATTATCGGCGCTACGCTTCTTACCCTTGCCTGGGATCCAATCGTATATCCTTGGTTAGTATCACCTTTTCCACGGATTGATTTGGCCAAGCAGTTCGGATTGGCCGGAGCGATCGGCTTAACGCTGGCAATGCTCCTCATCCTGTATATCTGGGCTGATTGGTATCAAACATCAAAAAAAGGAATACTTTTAAGGAGGTCACCAGATGCCAGATAAAAGATATTTACTGGACTTACGCGGCGAGGCCTGACCTTATCCCGTAGTGTTTTCGTTGGAAACACTTAGCAAACTGGAAAAAGGAACAGTCGTGGAAATCCTCGCCGACTGCCCGCAAAGTTTTACTTCCGTTCCGGAAGAATTAGTGAAAGCCGGCTATGAAATGGTGGAACCGCCCCAAAAAACCGGCCCTACCTTGCGTTTTCTCGTAAAAATACCTGATTAACCACCAAGCGACCGTTTCCCGCAGACTGCAGGAAACGGTCGCTTGCCAGGTATTGGAGGAGGGAAAAGGGTTGAAAACAAAATCATTCAATACCTACAAAGTAAGCAAGGAACATGCGGGCTTAACGGTTGAGAATTATTTAAAACAGGTCTTACAGTACTCGGGGCGGCAAATCCAGAAACTAACCCGCCGCAAGGGCATCCTCCTCAACGGTAAAACGGTTTACCTGCAGAAGAAAGTAAAACCGGATGACACTTTGCGGGTCATTGTGGACGGGGATAATGCCTACGGGGTTCAGCCGGAGCAAGGACCGGTCGAAATACTTTACGAAGACGACTACCTGTTGGTCATAAATAAGCCGGCATACCAGCTGGTGCATCCTACCGGCCACACAACAAGCGGCACGCTGGCCAACTATTTGGCATATCATCTCGAGCAGCGGGGAATTATCTGTACGATTCGCGCCGTACACCGGCTCGACCGGGAAACATCAGGCTGTATAATTTTTGCCAAAGATGCCCGCAGCCAATTCCTCCTGGAACAGCAACTAGCCGCGCGGACGCTAAAACGCACCTATTGGGCGTTAGTTAAAGGAAGCGTTTCGCCCCCGGCCGGGACGATTGATGCTCCCATCGGTCCCCACCCGCATTTTGCTAACCGGCGGGCGGTAACCGCGCATGGCGACCCGGCAATAACCCATTACCAAACGGTCAGGAGCTTCCCTGAAGCCACCCTGCTTGAACTGACACTGGACACCGGCCGCACCCACCAGATCCGGGTTCATTTAGCCCATATCGGCTACCCGGTTATTGGCGACGGCATGTATGGCGTGCGCTCACCATGGATCGGCAGACAGGCTTTGCATGCGTCTTTCGTCAGCTTCAGGCACCTACAAGACCAACGCGAGCTTACAGTCCACGCGCCGCTCCCGGCCGATTTTGCCCATGCCATTGAACAAGCCCAAATTTGTAAAAAAGCACAGGCGGAGTAACGTCCTCCGCCTGTGCTTTTTTTACACTTTAAATTTCGCGACAACTTCCTGGAGTTCCGCCGCCATTTTGGCCAAACTGGCCGTAGATGCGGCTATCTCTTCGACGGCGGCGTTTTGTTCCTCGCTGGCGGCGGCTACTTGTTCAGCACTGGCGGCATTGGCGCGGGCAGCATCGGCGATAGTGTGGATCGCCTGCTCCACCTCGCCGCTGCTCTGCTGCTGTCTATCCGCCAGGGCCACAATTTGTTCGACTTCCTGATGCATGTTCTTGATCGCCTGATAGATTTCCTCAAAAGCCTTGCCGGAGGCGGCAACAACTTGCACACCGTTGGCAACTTCCTGGCTGCCTGTATCCATCGCCTTAACCGCTTCATCGGTCTGGCGCTGAATGTCGCCAATAATGGCGGCAATTTCCTTGGCTGCCGCTTCGGACTGCTCGGCCAGCTTGCGCACCTCATCGGCCACTACCGCAAATCCGCGCCCCTGTTCGCCGGCCCGGGCCGCCTCAATCGCGGCGTTCAAAGCCAGGAGATTGGTCTGGCCGGCAATACCTGTTATAACGTCGACAATTTGACCGATTTGCCGTGACCGCTCACCGAGAGAATGAATGGTCTGCGCCGTGCTGTTAACGTCCCGTTGAATTTCATTCATTTTGTCAATAGCCAGCTTAACCTGACTTGCACCGTGTTCGGCCGCCCGCTCGCTTTGCTTGGAAGCAGCGGCGACAGCATTTGCCGCTTGAGTAGTATCGACGATGGAGCTGACCATCTGCGCGATAACCTGGGCTGATTTATCGGCGAGTTTAACCTGGTTGGTAGCCCCGTTGGCAACATGCTGAATGGTTGACGCTACTTCTTCCGACGCTTTGCCCACTTCGCCGGCCGATGCCGCTAATTCCTGGGAAGCGGCCGCAACCGACTGGGCGGTAGCCAGTGTTTTGGCGATGATCTGACGCAGCGCAGCCGTCATGGCGCTGAACTCCGCCGCCAGCTCATTGACCTCGCGCACACCGTTAACCGCGATATTCTGGGTTAAATTGCCTTCCGCTACCCTACCGGCGGCATCAATCAGTTCGCGCAAAGGACTGACAATGCCCCGCGAAATCCTGAACGCCAGCCCGACTGCGGCAGCAACCGTGGCCAGGATAACAACCGTCATAATAAGGGTCGTCTTGATCAGGGCACCGAACACTTCCTTAATCGGCTCATAGATAATGACGCCCCATTTGTATTTTCCTACCGGCGCGAAAACGGTGAGCGCCTTGTCGCCACGAGTGGAGACGGCTTCAACCGCGCCCAGCTGACCGGAAATCGCATCCGTAACATATTCATGCCCGGTGAAACTTTCCATCTTCTTTACCCGTTCCTTATCCGGGTGCGCGATTACCACGCCCTTGTTATCCACTATATCAATATAGCCCGTATCGCCTACACGGGTATTATCGGTAATATCCCAAATCGCCTTGAGACTGATGTCGGCGGCCAAGACTCCTACGATCGCCCCGTATTGGTCTTTGATCGGCGTGGCTATGGTCACGGTAGGCGCGTTTGTACCTGCCGAAATATAGGTTTCCGTAAAATAAGTATAGCCTTTCATGGCTTCCTTAAAATATGTCTTTTCGCTACGGTCCAGCAGGTTGCCGCTTGTCTTGACGACCTGCATCCCTTTGGTATTCATAACAAAAATAAGCTCAAACTGGGGGTTTTTTTCCTTGGCCGCCAAGATCATCTGCCGGATGGCGTTTACGTCCATCGACTGGGCGGTAGGCGTAGCCGCCAGTGTTTCAACCAGACCGCGGGAGTCGTCGAGCAGCCGTTCAATTTGCGCGGCGATTTGCCGAGCCGTGTTCAGGTTGGCCTGCGAAACATCTTCTTTCGCCGAAACGGCATTTAAATAGGTGCTGACAATCCCGCCTATACTGACAGGAACTAGTGCAAACAAAAGAAACAATACAACTAATTTAAATTTTAAGCTGCGATCTTTGAACAATGAGTCCACCTCTTTTCACTGGTTGCCTGTCATATTCGACATATAACCATAATATTCCTCCGGTTTTAACGCTAAAAAAACAAGCCCACCAAGGCTTACTCGGCTTGCTTTGGCGGGCTTAAAGCGGACTTATCGGAAATGCATTGCGTTACATGGTTAATGTATTCTAGCTTTTATAAATATTTTTGCAATGTGCTTCTTACAGCACCAGGTCCGGCGATCATTTCGTTAAAGTAGCCTTCGATTTTTTCTCCCAAGCCAATTTCATAAAGATTTACGCCAAACAGTTCCGCATTGGAAAGTATCGGCTTTAAGTTATCGCCTACCGATGCCGCATCGCCTAACCTGATGCCGGTAACGGCAGCTTTCAGGGTATCCAGCAAAGGATCTGGGCTTAAACCCATTTCTTGGCCCTGATCGTCTAGGCCCAGCAGATACCTGCACCAGCCGGCGATAACCAGCGGAATATAGGTAAGATTTTGCGGTTCCAGATCCGGCCTTCGCATATAAGCCTTGATGGTTTCACCAAACCTTATCCCTACCTTTTGCGACGTATCTGTTGCAATTCGCTGCGGCGTATCAGGTATATATGGGTTGGGCAGTCTTACCTCAATTACCTCTTTAATAAACGCCGCCGGATCCATTATCCCGGGATCAACCACCACTGGCAATCCTTCGTCATAACCAATCTTCTCGACCAGCCTTTTTAGTAACGGGTCTTGCATTTCCGCAGCAATCGATGTGTATCCCAGCAGGCAACCGAAAATAGCCAGCGCCGTATGCAAAGGATTCAAGCAAGTGCATACCTTCATCCTTTCCACGTTATCGACCGTTTCGCGGTCGGTAAAAAATACCCCTGCCTGTTCTAGCGGCATACGACCATTCGGGAAATTATCTTCCACTACTAAGTACTGCGGTTTTTCGGCATTAACAAAAGGAGCAATCCAGGTATTTTTGCTTGTACAAATAATATCCGCACTTTCGAATCCGATTTTATGTAATTCAGCTTTCACGGTTTCAGAAGGCCGGGGGGTAATTTTATCGATCATGGTCCAGGGGAACGATACTTTTTGCGGATTATTTATATACGCAAGAAATTCTGCTTCAACCAACCCGTTTTCTACCCACTTCCTGGCTATCGCATCAATTGCACTATGAAGTTTACTGCCATTATGGGAACAATTATCCATGCTCACAAACGCAAGCGGCAGTTCACCGTTTTTATATCTTACATAAGCCAAGGCCGCCACCTTAGCCATGACGCTTTTAGGACACTCCGGCCCCTTCCGCATATCTTCCTGCACATCGGGTAAATAGTCGCCGGAAATATTCTTTAAGTTATAACCTTTTTCAGTTATGGTAAAACTGGCTAACTGCAGTGACGGTTTGGCAAATATTTCTTGCAATCTTTGCCAGTCATCTGCCCGCGAAGGGTCACCCACCAGGCTTTCACTAATGCTGCCGACAATCGTTTTGTCTAAGCTGCCATCGGCATTCATAATTACCAGCAAACCTAAGTTGTCATACGGCCGGTATATTTTATCGATAATTTCATAATCATAGGTTTCCACCGCAACAATTCCTGTATCAACTTCGCCTGAATTCAAAAGTGCCTGCTGCAATACGGCAATAAATCCGCGGAAAATATTCCCGGCCCCGAAATGCACCCAAGTTGGATTTTCCTTGGTTAAAGCCACCATTTTCTCATAATCAAATTTTAACGTTTCCACCCCTGCTTGTTCCCATTTCTCTACATTTTTAATACTTTCCTTGTTTAACTGCAACATGGTATCCCCCTCTCCCTTTTTTAAAAATCAACTTCATATCCCATCTGTTTTACTCTCATAACCGTTTTCGCCCAACTTGGCGGAAACAGCCAGGAAGTTTTCCCGAAGCTATCCCAATAGCCTGAGTTAACTGTTTTTCATTTTCGATATACGTCAATCCCATAAGCAACCCCTCAACTTTTATATTGATCTGTTTTCGTTAGCGCTTCTGGCAAGCGCATCCCAGACCCCATTTTTATGCGCGAGATAGTGTCCAGTTATTTATTTAGTTGTTACTACATTCACGGAATATGCCTTTGGCGGCAAGAAATAGTGCTCGTATTCTTTGCGCAGATACTCTAAATCAACGACGACTTTATTTAAATGCTTGTCAATCGTCTGCTTGCCCAGCGCTACATCTTTTTCCCGAATAGCCCGCACCAGTTCTTGATGCTGAAAAATCAGTTGATCCCAATCATAACCTACCGCCAAATTAAGCATCCTTACCCGGTTATAGTGAGTATTCATTTGCTGCATCATCGCCCAAGTGCGTGCTTTCTTGCAGCCTTTAAAAATAGTACCGTGCATGCTCTCGTCAAGTTCAAAGAATTTATGGTAGTTCTTCTCTTTAATGCACAGCTCTTGCAGCGTAACATTGGACTGAAGCTCAAATAGCAGTTCGCTCGGAAAAAAGCTGCAAGCCTGCTGGACGACCTCCCGCTCCAGGGTTTCGCGTACAAACTTCGATTCTTCAACATGGTCAATATCAATAAGCGAGACGTATGTTCCCTTCTGGGGCAGAATATCCAGCAGGTTTTCCTGCGCCAATTTGATAAACGCTTCCCGCACCGGTGTACGACTAACATTCAGCTGATCGGCGATATCCTGCTCCGAAAGGCTCTGCCCCGGGGGAAGGGTTAAATTAATAATATTGAATTTTAATAACCGGTAAACGTACTCGCGTGCCGATTCGTGTTTCGACCGTTCGATAATAAACAAGCTTTAATGTAACTCCTTTCAAAACATTTCCACTAGAAATTATACCATTCTATCATACACAAATACATAACCTCGCCATTTAGACAAGGTTATGTATGCCAACAAAGCTATAATTACTTTCCCAGATATCTCATGCCACTCTACTTGATCATTCCCGGCAAGAGCAGACTAAACTGCGGGAAGACCACCAATAACGTTATGGTAATCATAAGCGCAATGACAAACGGCACGCTTTCTTTAACAAAGGCCTCGAT
The DNA here is from genome assembly GCF_900102435.1 of Sporolituus thermophilus DSM 23256. Taxonomy (NCBI): domain Bacteria; kingdom Bacillati; phylum Bacillota; class Negativicutes; order Selenomonadales; family Sporomusaceae; genus Thermosinus; species Thermosinus thermophilus. The sequence goes on from NZ_FNBU01000007.1 coordinate 97,790, forward strand.
CGGTATGTTCCCCAGCGAGCAGACCGTATACATGTTAACCCCGACCGGTGGCGTAATCCCGCCGATTTGCACCATAATGGCCATAATTATCCCGAAATGCACCGGATCGAAGCCCGCTTTGGTAACAATCGGCAAAAAGATCGGCGTGAGAAGCAAGATGTTTACCGTACCTTCCATCACCATGCCGGCAACAAATAAAAAGGCGATAATGGTCCCCATAATCACATACGGATTATCTGATATGCCGACAATAAAATTGGCCAATTGGACCGGCACTTTTTCATAACCAAGCACATAACTTACTACAGCTGCCATGGAAATGATCAGCATGATGACGGCATTGTCCTCAGCAGTATCTTTCAGCGCCGCATTCAGCTTTTCCCAACTTAACTCCCGATAAATATACTTACCGATCAGGAAGGCATACACCACGGCAAAAGCCGCGGCTTCGGTCGCGGTAAAAATTCCGAGCCGGATGGTAAGCACCAACAAAACCGGGAATAACAGGGCCCAAAAGCTTTCTTTGACCGCCTCCACCAATTCGCCCAACGTCCGTTTCCGATTCCGACCGTCAGCGTCGTAACCCCGTTTTTTCGCCGCAACATACGCGGTAAACATGAGAACCAGGCCCATGAGTAGCCCCGGAATAATACCGGCAATAAGGAGTTTTCCGATGGAAACCTGGCCGACAAAACCATACAGTACAAGCCCTATGCTCGGTGGGATAATTGCCGTCGTCAGCGAACCGGAGGCCAATACGGCAGCCGAAAACCCGTCGGAATAACCGCGCTTGCGCATTTCCGGCAACAAGATCCGCGCCTGCATCGCCGCGTCGGCGTTGGATGAACCTGACACCCCGCCCATGAGCATGCTTAGAACAATCGAGACATGGGCCAATCCCCCGATCAAATGACCGGTCAGGACGTCTGCCAGTTTCATCAACCTGGCGGTTATGCCAGCGGCATTCATGATATGACCGGCCAAGATGAAAAAGGGCACAGCCAAAAGCGGATAAGATTGTGTCCCGGTTATCATGCGCTGGGCGACGACAGGAAGCGGTATGCTGGTTTCCGTAAAAAAATAGGTCATACCAGCAATACCCAATGTAAACGCTATTGGTACATTGATTAAAAGCAGAACAGTAAATATCAGTAATACTGTTAACAAGTTATTCCCCTCGCTTCTCCACCGGATTTCTAATCTACCCGGCCAAAATTGCAGATAAGCGTCACAATCTTCGTCACCGTCGTCAGACACATGAGCGCGGCCCCCACCGGCACCGCCATTGCCACATAGGCATAACTTACCGGCAAATCGCCCAATATCCGACCGTTATTGGCAATGGTCAAAACGACGCCGACGTGAGTAATTGCCGCCAAAAATGCCAGTACAATGAAATGGACGATCAGCATTACAATTTTTCTTAAGCGAATTGGCAACCGCTGAGTAAGATAGTCCACCCCTAAGTGGCGATCCTGCCGCAAAACCAGATCGGAACCGATGTAGATAAGCCAGACAAACAAGGCAGCCGCCACCGTGTCGGCGCCGTTTATCGGATAGCCTAAATAGCGTAACAACGAAGAAAAAAAGACCAACAAAACGATCAGCACCAATAATAACCTGGACAAGACAACTTCAACTTTGTCAACGATTTCACCCAATCGTTGCACCATACTTAGCCCCCCGGTTTTGACAGATTCAAAATAATTTTAGGTGGTATGCCGGTATTGCCCGGCATACCACTATTAAATCACGGCTTTATTTGCCCAACAATTTATTAACTTCCTTGCGCAATTCCTGATAGTTCAGCTTGGTATATACCGCCTCGGTCTTTTGCTTGAACGGTTTGGTGTCGATTTCCTTGATTACCGCACCGGCAGCTGCCATTTTGGCTTCAAGCTCTTTCTGGCCGGACAGAAGCTTATTGGTTGTAAAGTCGCCCGCTTTGACCGATTCCTCGATCAGGATTTGCTGATATTCTTTCGGCAATTGTTCAAACCATTTTGTGCCAACAACCAAACAGTTCCACAATTGAATATGACCGGTTTTGGTAATATATTTGCCAACTTCATACAATCTTGCCCCATAAGTAGCCGGATCTTGCGCCTCGGCCCCATCAATAACCCCTTGTTCAAATGCGGGATAAGTTTCAGTCCAAGGTAAAACCACCGGACTAGCCCCCATGGCTTTAACCGTTTCCTGCCAAACCGGTGCGCCAGGGGTTCTGATCTTTAAGCCGTCAAGATCTTCCGGACCGTTAATCGGCTTTTTGGTAACAAGGTTACGCGAGCCGGTGTAATAGTTAAACGACAGCACGGTTAGGCCTTTTTTCTGGGAAAGGTCAGTCGTCCATTTTTTAACCAAATCGGACTTAACCAGTTTTTGCATTTCCGGCACGGAATCGGTTAGGTATGGCGCAAGCAATATCCCGATCTCGGGTACCCAAACGCCTAAGCGGCCGGCATCGGAGTTAACCGCGACGTTTCCGCCCATCATGGCCTGCTGCAATAAATCCTCGTCATTGCCCAATACGCCGTTTGGATAGAGTTCAACTTTAACTTTGCCATTGGTACGGGCTTCCACACCCTTTTTAAACTCAGAGTAGCCCAAGTATACCGGATCCTGCTCGTTGATAACCATATGGATCTTAAGCGTATATGTTTTGTCCCCCTGCGGTTGCTGGGTCTTGGTTGAACTGCCGCAGGCAGTAAGCGTTAGTATTGCCACAATCAGCAATACAACAAGAATAAGTCGTTTGGACATTTTCACGCACCCTTTCCTTTAAACTTATAATCGCGAAACAAAAATAAGGCAGGCAGGTCTATTTTCCCAAACACACAAATTAGCCCTCTAGCAGCCCACCTCCGACACCAAATTACACCTTTACCTTTAGACGACATCACCTCTTGTTGGCAACTGGTTATCCTTTTTTATCCTGTCGCGCGAGTGCATCCCAGATCCCCTGTAAATACACCGCGCCCAGTGCCCGGTCATACAAGCCGTAGCCCGGCCGGCCGTCTTCACCCCAAATCATCCGGCCGTGATCCGGACGCAGCGGACCATCAAATCCCGTATCGTATAACGCCTTCATAATGCCATACATATCGAGCGAGGCCTCATCGTCTTTGTGAGCGGTTTCGACAAAAACGCCCGGCTCGTATATCTTGATGTTGCGGACATGGGCAAAATGGATTTTCTTCATTTGGCCAAAGTGGCGGAAAATAGCCACCATGTCATTTTGGGTATTGGCCCCGAGCGAACCGCTGCACAGTGCCAAGCCATTGGCCGGGCTGTCCACCAGCTTCACAATCCGCTCCAGGTTTTCCTTGGACACAACAATGCGCGGCAACCCAAACACCGACCAAGGTGGATCGTCCGGGTGAATCGCCATTTTTATGCCACACTCCTCGGCAGTCGGAATAATCCCCTCTAAAAAGTACTTCAAATTGGCAAAAAGCTTTTCTTCGTTGATGTCTTTATATAAATCAAACAGCTTCTTTATCTCAGTCAGGCGTTCTTTTTCCCAGCCGGGCAGTTCAAACCCGTTCGATCCCTTCTCCATTTCCTCAACAAGCACTTCCGGCTTCAAACCCCGGATAATTTTTTCGTCATAAGACATTGTCGTTGAACCGTCTGGCAGAACTTTGGCCAGATCGGTACGCATCCAGTCGAAAACAGGCATAAAATTATAGCAAACAACGCTAACTCCGGCTTTAGCCAAATTCCTTAGGGTCTTACAGTAGTTCTCAATATAGCGGTCTCTGGTCGGCAGCCCGAGTTTAATATCTTCATGAACGTTTACACTTTCTACCGTTTTAAACATAAGTCCGGCAGCTTCTATCTGGCGTTTAAGTTCCAGAATATCTTCGTACGGCCACACTTCGCCTACCGGGATATGATAGAGCGCGCTGACAACATTCCGCATCCCCGGAATTTGCTTAATATAGCTCAGCGGAATCTTGTCCAACTTGCTGCCATACCAACGAAAAGACATGAGCATATAACTTTATCCCTCCATAAAATAGAACTTATTTGGCTGTTATTACATTTCAAAACATTTCCACGAGAAATTATACCATTCTACCATACTAGTGTAAATAGTGTGTTAAAAACTTTTTCCTGAAGTTGTGAAAACTTAAACAATATCCGTCCCACTTAGAAGCACCGGCCAACTAGTAATAGAAATGTATTGTCGAAATTATCCTCAGCCAATGCAAAAACAACAAACGACGCAATCTCCCGAAGAACGCCACGCGTATATGGAACGGAAAATGAAAAATCCGCCGGATATAATCGGCGAATTAATTAAGCATATCGGCCTTTCCAAAGAGCAAGCCAGGGCCGTAGCCGATGCCCTTCGCCCCCCTGCCCCACCTCCCCATGACGCTCCCCATTGCAGACCAAAACCTGAATAAACCGTGACAATTCCGGCAAAGAGAATCTTGGTATATAAGGGATCCGCAGCCTAGACCAAGCCAGCTCCAACGCCCAAGATGCAATCTCTATAGTCCAGAACGGCAGAAGGGATGCTGGAAGTATAAGCTGCATACTAAGGTAGCTAGCTAACGGCCGCAGCTTATAAATAATGCTCGCATAACTTGACGAAAAAATCCAAAAAGTGATAGAATCTTACATATAGAGATAGAGGGAATGAGAATGAGTGACTTTAATCCGCCCTTTTTGGTTCAAAGCATACGTAGTGTAGCAACGGCGGCTATGCTGCTGGCCCTAACCCGCACAATCAGTGATGAAGAGACAGTAAAAAAAATGCTTGCCGATCAAGGTTACCGCTTTGTAGTGACTGAAGTCGGAGGTAAATCGTCATTAACGGAATTTCAGGAAAAAACTACCAAAGCAGTTATCGGCGCAGCCTTAAACAGTGGGATTATTGGCAAGTCCGCAACTAACTATCATGCTTTGCTCCACGCAACTGACGAAGCAAAGCGTGGTATAATGGTCAATGTTGCCAGCAGTGTAAGCCTGGCTGTGAAGATTGCGATTGTCAGAGATGATTCGTGGATAGCAGTCGCCTTATTTGGTGATTCAGCGCTTCATCCACTGACCAACCATGAGAGAGCCGGACTAGGTGTAATGCATCTGGGAAACGGGTAAGTCTTACGCAACCAAAATTTAATAATAAGCTAGTGAAAAAGGGACAGAGTGAGTGACCTACTCCTGCTGTCCCTTTGTTTTTTCATTAGTAATGACACGCCGGAAGGAGGTAGACAGCCAAAAGAAGCAAGCGTATGTAATTAGATTGGCGCCTTCAAATATTATCTGTAATAAAAGGAGATGTTTAAAATGAAAGCATTGCAAGGAATTCGCGTATTGGATTTGACCCGGGTTCTGGCGGGACCGTACTGCACAATGATGCTGGCGGATTATGGCGCTGATGTTATCAAGATTGAGCCACCTGAAGTAGGTGACGACTCCCGTGCCTTTGGACCGTTTGTTGGTAAAGAAAGCGCTTATTTTATGAGCCTTAACAGAAACAAGCGCTCGATCGCCTTAAACTTTAAACGTCAGGAAGAACGTGATCTATTCAAAGAAATGGTAAAACATGCCGACGTCGTTGTGGAAAACTATCGTCCCGGTACAATGGAAAAATTCGGGCTTGGCTATGACCAACTAAAAGAGCTTAATCCCAAATTAATATATGCTGCATGTTCTGGGTTCGGACACACCGGTCCTTACCGCGATAAACCGGCCTATGATATAATCGTACAAGCCATGGGGGGAATAATGAGTATTACCGGTCCCGAAAACGGTGACCCGACCCGTGTTGGCGCTTCAGTAGGGGACATTATCGCCGGTATGTTCACTGCATATGGCATAATGATGGCTCTGTTCCACCGGGAAAGAACCGGGGAAGGACAAAAAATAGATGTAGGAATGCTCGACTGCCAAGTTGCAATATTGGAAAATGCAATTGCGCGCTATGTGACTTCTGGCGTTGTGCCAGGGCCGTTAGGAAACCGTCATCCGTCCATCACACCCTTCTCATCTTTTACGGCGAAAGACGGATACATTATTGTAGGCGCCGGTAATGACCGGTTGTGGGAACGCTTATGCAATATTTTAGGTCGTCCTGATCTGATTAAGGACGAACGCTTCGACACGAATGCCCGCCGAACGGCTAATGCAAAAGAACTAACTACGATCCTAAATGAAATATTTAAAGAAAAAACAATCGCTGAATGGTTGACCGCTTTGGAAGAAGCCGGACTTCCTTGCGCGCCGATCAATACTATTGACAAGATCGTGAATGATCCACATATTCAGGCGAGAGAGATGATAGTCGAAGTTGAACACCCGGTAGCCGGTAAACTCAAAATGCCAGGAGTTCCGGTAAAGATGTCGGCGACCCCCGGCTCAGTAGAATTTCCAGCTCCGCTTTTGGGGCAGCATACCTATGAAATTATCAGAGAAGTATTAGGGTGGGACGATACAAAAATCAGTCAGTTTTTCGATGGCAAGTAATACTAGCTTTTTCAGAAAAGGCTAATTCTCTTTACGCTCTCTGATACGGAGGCACTATGGTAAATGAGAACCATATCTTATTTTCCGGATATGCTCGACTGCCATCAGGAACTGTTTCAGGCAAAATCTATGGAGTAATGGCCTTGGTTGTTTTAATTGACCGACAAACAGATGTAATAGTCGATGCTGACTGTACGCTGTCAACACCAATGTCCGCACAATTTGTATCGCGTCTATTAGTCGGCAAAAGCCTGCGTAATGGCCCGGAGAATCTTATTCAACTCATCGAAAAATTTTACCAAGGGAGCGCGAAAAAAGCAATTATCACGGCAATACGTATAATATATGACAAGTATCTGGCATATATTAACCGCTGAGGTCATCACTTCATACTAATCTTCCTGCAAGAATATATGGTAAAAACGGCGGTAACGGCCCATTACCGCCGTTTGGCGTCAACCCCAAAGGCTGATGACGCCATATGTCGCCGCAACCATAATGATCTCCAAAGCCAGTATGGGGCGAAGCGACTTAAAGAAGTCGGATTTAAAATAGTCGAGTGTAACAAGTAAACAAAGATGCGCCGGGGACAGCATATGCCCGGCCGTGCCCATGACAAAGCAGACTGTAACCAAGGTCAGGTCGCCGGGCGACAAAACGGCGATAAAGGGGAAGGTCATAGCGACAAATCCCTGGGAAGTTCCGGTAAGGAGTCCGCCCAAAAAAGCAATGATCCCTACGACAACTGCGGCGGGGACAGCAAGGCTGTGAAACAGGGCGGCAATATCGTCAACTACGCCTGCTTGCCGCAACATATTTTGGAAAAAAAGGATGCCAAGGACACCGAGTAGCAGATTGCGGTCAAAAGCATGAACAAGCATCCCGCGAACAGCGGCCTGACTTTGCCGCAGGATGACGCTCATGGCGGCTACAACTATTGCCATGGATATAGAGGCGTCCAATCCAACGAAAACAACCAGAAGCAAATTGGCTAAAATAGGGCCGACGGCCAGCGCGACATAGCGGTAAGCGCAAGCATCGGGGCAGGGACCGGCCGGGGCAGAATTAAGCGATGATTTGCCTTTTAACGGCGAGATAAAGGTCAGCCAGCCGATAGTTATTGATAATGCCGTTAACCAGGCCATGTGCGAAACCAGCGTGCCCAGCGGAATGCCGGAAAGATTACTGGCCAGCAGCATCCCGGTAAAGATAGGGTTGGTAAATTCCCAAACGTGCCGGAACCAATAATTAATGATCGTTTTGGTTTCGGCGGAAAGACCGTATGACTTGCCGGCGTTTTCTACCAGCGGGGCCGAAAAAATAGCGCCGCCCAAAGAAGGAAGGAAGCCGAGAAAAGCCGGCATCATGGCTAATAGATAACGGTCGCTTTTGAAGACTTGCCGGGACACTGACATAAAACCATCAATCGTCCCGCTGGTGCGAAGCTGATATTCCAGGCACATCACAAAATACAGGGCAAAAATAATTTCCCAGGTGCTATGCGCCGTTAGCGTTGCGGTTATAGCCATTGTCAATTTGGATAGCTGCGGACCTGATGCAAAAAAGAGAACGGCCGAACCGGCCAACATGGCATAGCCCATTTTTATCTTTCGGTTAAGAAGAATAACAATTACGGCGAGCGTACAAACAATCGCTAGTACGGAAAGCATAAGCCAGCTACAACTCCTAACTTGATAATAATACTTATAAAAAAATTAAAGATTTAAAAAAACAGCCATCGCAGTGCCAGCATGGTTCCCATACCAGTGGTCAGTGTCACAACAATATTACGGCTTTTATATGCGACAATCGCTGCAACAATACCTGCTAACAAATAGTGGTTGTGAAAAGATAGATCGAGCTGCCCTTTCGGCAATACCAAAGACGGCACAATCAGCGCCGTAAGAATGGCTGTGGGAATGTGTTTTAACCAGCGCTCCAGCCAGCCGGGAATTCCCGTTTGCCTGAACAACGCTACAGAGCTAAACCGGGTCGCAAATGTTACCAACGCCATACCGACTATTATCGCAAAAGTCTCAAGATGCACGCTTCTTGTCTCCTTCCATCAGCCCCCCGATTATCGTTGCCACCAGGCAGGCCGCGATCATGTACCATTTTCCGGGTAGATATAATGCTCCCGCCACAGCGATAAGCCCGGCGATTATGCAAACCGCCACACTCGTCCGGTCCGTTAACCTGGGAAACAACAGTACCAAAAAAGTGGCGGGCATCGCAAAATCCAATCCCCATGCCAACGGGTCGGGAATGTAACTGCCGACAAAAACTCCTGCCACCGTTGACAAGCACCATGTGACATACATGAAAAGACTGACTCCCAGATGATAGGAAGGATTATATCCTGCCTGATAAATGCGGCTGACGGTTATGGCGTAAGACTCATCGGTCAGTAAAAAAGAAAGCAGCACCTGCAGCGATAAAGGCTGTCGCACCAGATATGGCGCCAAGGAAGCCCCCATCAGCAAATGGCGTAAATTAACCAATAAGGTTGTAAACACAATAATGCCCCAACCGGTGATGCCGGCCCCGATCATTGTAATGCCAATAAACTGGGCAGCTCCGGCAAACACTAAGAGTGACATCATCACTGTTTCCAGCGGTGTTAGCCCTGCTGTCAATCCCATTACACCACAGGTAATGCCAAAAGGTATAACACCTACCATAATTGGCCCGGCGTCCCTGGCGCCTTGCCAAAATTGCGGCATTGTCAAACCACGTTCCGTTACCTGCGCGGTTCTTGCATTATCCACACTGCTGACCTCCTATCGCGAAAATATCCAAAATGTAAAATTACATCCGAACATTGGCAATACCTGCAAACAAATAAAATAATCGAGTAGAGTAAGGCCCTGTAATTTGCTAAGGTCTGGCATACTGTCGCATAACAAAATGAAGCATAAAATGTCGTTTTTGACACCTTATGCTTCCTAAGCTCAGTCATTTTCTCAATTCAATTATTTCCGAGGCATTTTCCAACGGTTCGCTGCGTCTTCTTATCCGCTAAATAACCGTCATGATCCATATCTTGGGTAACTCAATAAACGAGCCGCATTTCTTCTGAAATATCTCGCACATAATCGCTATAAATATATGCTACAGTTCTTCCTGGAAAAGCGCCGTCGAAAGGTACCTTTCCCCCGTGTCGGGCAGCAACACCATGATGGTCTTTCCGGCATTCTCCGGGCGCTGAGCCACTTGGGTGGCGGCAAAGGCTGCGGCGCCACTGGATATGCCGACAAGCAGCCCCTCGGTCTTTGCCAGTTCGCGGGCGGTGGCAAAAGCTTCCTCGTTCTTGACTTTGATAATCTCGTCGATTATTTTCACGTTAAGGACATCAGGCACGAAGCCGGCGCCAATACCCTGGATTTTGTGAGGACCGGGTTTTCCGCCGGAAAGAACGGGCGAGTCGAAAGGTTCAACGGCGACGACTTTGAAAGAAGGTTTACGCTGTTTTATTACCTCCCCGACACCGGTGATAGTGCCACCGGTGCCAACACCACCAACGAAGATGTCTACCTGGCCGTCAGTGTCGTTCCAGATTTCTTCCGCAGTCGTGACACGATGGATTGCGGGGTTGGCAGGGTTCTTAAACTGCTGGAGTATGAAAGAATTGGGTATTTCAGCCGCCAGTTCCTCGGCCCGGCGTATGGCCCCCTTCATTCCTTCCGCCCCTGGCGTGAGCACCAGTTCCGCGCCCAGCGCCTTGAGCAGGTTACGCCGCTCGACACTCATCGTGTCCGGCATGGTAAGGATAAGCCGGTAGCCTTTGGCAGCGGCCACGAAGGCCAGGGCTATGCCGGTGTTCCCACTGGTCGGCTCGATGATAACGCTGTCCTTATTGATAAGTCCCTTGTCTTCGGCGTCCTTGATCATGGCGTAACCGATGCGGTCTTTGACGCTGCTCAGTGGATTGAAGTATTCCAGTTTGGCGATGAGCTTGGCGTTTAGTCCCTTTGCTCTGTTGTAATTCCCCAGTTCCAGAAGCGGGGTGTTGCCGATGAGATCTGTCAAGTTCGTCGCTATTTTGGCCATTTTTGTTTTCCTCCTAAGCTTTTTGTTTATTCTCAAGGTCAAGAACTTGGTTCATGCTGCCAGTGCGGTAACCGATGACCGCGCTGCCCAGCCACTCCGACCACGGGCAGCAGGATCTACCGGGAACAGCGGTATAGTTGGTCCGTGACTAAGAGTAAAAAACAAAGCTGAGATAAAAGTCCCGGTGGGACTTTACCTCAGCCTTCAGTCTTACTGATCAGCTCAGAGTTATTTACTTGTTTTTAAGTTTACCACATGTAGCCATTGGTGTCAACGTGCTCTATTTTAGCCATGGCGCAAACAAATCATCAAGCAGATCGCGCGGGTCCTCGAACCCCACGCCATGCAGCTATATTCTTAGCAAAAGCCGTCACTTCTTCGGGTGCCAGCCTTGGAGCTGCCTGATCTCGCCCATTACCAGGCTGTATGTGCCGCACTGCTTCGCTGAGATTGGGGTACCGGGCTCTCCCTTGGCACGGTTCATCGCCGCACCTTCGCCGTTGCGGCGCAGCGCCTCACCCAGGTTTGCGCCGCAGACGAATGGCACCTGAAAAGCGTGATTGTTTATATGAAACTAATTGTAGTCTTCTGATTGGCCTGAAATCAGATGCCGTCGCCGTCCACACCTTCCAGTCGCGGTAGGCGCCTTTTCTCGGTTCTATCGATCTGGGTCACTTTCCCGTCTTTTATCTGAATGACCACTTGCCCGTACTGAAGACCGCTGAGAGCCTTGAGAATTTCCGCCCTGACAGCCCCGATCTTAAAATCGCTTACCCCGTTTGTTTTCGCGTCCATCTCGCTTCCCCTTTCCCATCAGACCAGCCTGATTTTCTCGTTTATTTCGATCTGGATGACTCTCCCGTCCTGAACGATGATCGTGATTGAACCGTATCCTACTGTGCGGATTGCCGCCTCAATCTTTTCCCATACCCGGGGTGGCAGGTTGTCGGGTGTATTCATGTTACTGCTAACCGCCATGGCCATTTCCTCCCTACTCTTTGTTAATCGGTCAGCGGCAAACAAAAAATCCTTTCCGAGGAAAGGAATGTTAGTATACCTCTCCTCTCATCTTCCAGGATTACTCCTGCTGGAATTAGCACCTTGCGTTGCCGGTTGCCGGGTGTCATCGGGCCAGTCCCTCGACCTCTCTGGATAAGAGTGACTTATTTGGTTGTTTTAGATATTAACACGCCGATATAAACACTGTCAATAGCCATATTCCATCCCAATTGTTCCGAATGTATCGCCACGCCTCAACAATTGCGCGTTTCCGACTTGCCGCTATTGTAGTCTTTAATAGTTTTTTATGACCTCTTGCGCCTTTTTAAGGTTCCTAAAGCAGCCGAAACCACCGAGTGAAACCTAAGGGGAAATTATTTCATTATTGGAAACTGCACTCCACCAGCCACCGTCTTCCGGTCTCCGTAAACCCACCAGCTGACCGATTTCCACAGTTGCCCATTCACCTGCGCTGCCGGACCGTTCATCGACCAGCCAACGCCAACATTCAGCGTAGGCTTAGGGGCGGTAATATTAATACGAATTTCAGTTTCTTCAGTAACAACCAGTTTGCCTTTTTCAAACTTAGCTTCTTCTTTAACCTCGGCAGGGACTTCAAACTCCTTGCCGTTTACTTTTACATAGACCTTACCCTGCCGCTTCTCGAATTGGACGTTTGTGCGTTCTTGCTGGCCTGTTTTGGGATCCGTTTCTTTAGGAACGTAAACGATTTCCCGGGTACTGGTATTTTGTCCCTGGATATATACAGCTTGCGGCTCACTGGGTTTTGATGGTTTTCCGTCCAAGTTCACGCTGATTTGCGGCGTCTGTTGCTGCTTGGGGAAAAACTTTTCGCCCACCCAATGATTAGCAAAAATACTGCCGGCGGCCACAATGACCGCCCGCAGTATATACACAGCTTTTCGAAATTAGTATGCAGATCAAACATCACTTTAGGCCGCTTGCTCGTCGTAACACGTCAGGTCGTTCGCCCTGATCGTCGCCAGCACCTTATCCGCATACTCCGGGTCCGTGGCATATATTCGTCCCATCGTACACACAAACTGCTCAATGTCATGCGTTTCTTGCCATATGGCCAGCGCGTCAGCGTATGCCGGCTCCTCAGTCATTAGCACGCACCAGTCCTCCACGGCCTCGTCCAGACTGGCGTAGTCCTTGAATTCGTCATTTATAGTTACCCATTCGCCGTTAATATACTCCTGTGTGGTGATGGTTATTGACTTGTCACCAGCAACGGCCTTGCGGCCAAAAAGGTTATACTCGCCGATTGTATACCGCCCCCAGCCGCTTTCCAGTGCTCCCTGGGCGATGCAGACGCTGGCAGGCAGGCCGTACTTGCGGCAAACACGTTGAGCTACGGGTCCCAACCAGGCAATAAACTCATCGGGTGTCACCAGTTTTCCCCCTTATCATACGGATTTTTTCCCTGTTCGCTATTAGCCACACTATCTACAATATATTTTATGACTGCAAGGGGCCCAGCGGCCCCAAATACTGCTATGCCGTCCCAGCAACTTTTTAGTTCAATTTTGCATTACTGCGGGCATTCCACTAGTAGCCTACAACCCAAAACAAAAATAGGAGCAGAAACGCCCCTATCAATGCCTGATGATGTATTTTTGCATGCGATTCATGCTCAATGCCGCACTCCCTGCCAAATAAAAACAGCCACCTGCATGAAAAGCGTTGCAGCACAGCCGACGCGTTGCGGAAAGGCCATCTTCAACTTCTGCCGCGTTTTTCTACCGTGTCGACGAAATTCATACTGCAGAAAATAGTAGTTGCTTATTCTTTACTCAAAGAGTGTTTGGTGCGCATCTCATCACTGCACACTGGACAATAGTCGTGCGTAAATTCCGCTTCAGAATGCGTTTTTAAATACTTTTCGAGGGTTATCCAATTGCCCTGTTCGTCACGAATACGATGGCAGATCGAGCAGATTGGAATTAGTCCCTCTAGCTGAGTAACAAGGGATACATCTTCAGTAAGCACGATTGCCATTCGCTTGTTTTCATATAGTATTGGGGCTGCCGTCACCAAGAGGGTTAGCCTCTTGACCTCACCATCTTGGATAACATTAAAAATACCTTTGTTGCGAGATACAACTTGTCCGTTTAAAGCTTCGAGTACACTTTTACGCAACACGCATCTCAAACAACCGGGTGATCCTCCGCAACCCTCAGGACCACGAGCGTTAACGCATCTCAAGACCTCTCCACACTTTTGCAGGTGGGCTTCTTCTTTGGAAATACAAAAAAATTTTATGGCTGCGTCATTGATGCACCGTACTCTAACTTCGTTATTTACAATCATTACAGCTAGCGGCATAGTCTTGATGAGAAAAGCCGCAAGGCTGGCATTCAACTCACTCGACAGATCTAAGCATTCCCGCACTGTTTCCCATACCACCTTATACAAAATTGTTTCGACCAATTCATTGCGATTGTAATTACTTTGTTGTATCCATTCACTTTTTTGTTTAATTAATTACGTTGCTGACCAAATCTCTTTAAATTTGGTTCATCTACTCATTAACACATGAGAATGTATTTGGCAATCCAAAAATGCAGATTTCGGCAATTAAGTAATTATTCATCCATCCGCATAAACTTGACAAGGAGCCTCTGCGGGTATGATATTTAGGCTGCGCGGCGTTGCTTAGGCAACACCGCTAGAACAGCCAATCATACCCGCCCCTCCATGCAAAGTTTATGCAAACTTTGTTCAATTTCGGCATTTTATACGTGCAGATTTCGGCAGCCAAACTATGCAAAATAAGTCTGCCATAAACATGAGAAGCTAATTTTTAATATGTCATCAATTGGACGAGGCCTACCAAAGAAATATCCCTGCCCGAAATCAGTCCCAATTTCCTTTAAAGTTCGCCATATCATCTCGGTTTCGACAAACTCCGCAATTGTTTTTTTCCCCAAAGTGTGGGCTACCGTATTAATGGCTTGTACTAAGGCTTTTTGAGTTAAGTCACTATCCAAGTTCCTTATAAACGACCCGTCAATTTTGATATAGTCAACAGGTAGCATTTGGATATGTGTAAACGAAGAAAACCCTACGCCAAAATCGTCCAGAGCAAATTTGCATCCAAATTTTTTGAGGTGGCTAATCCAATGCCGGGCCTTTATTAAATCTTTGACTGCCGCAATTTCCGTAATCTCAAATCCGATTCTCTCAGGCTTTATTCCTTTGTTGAAAAGACCAAATTCAATAAAGTCAAGTAACTCATCATCACCTACACTTGAAGGCGAGAGGTTGACAAAAATGGATAATTCAGGATTTTTCATCAATGCTTCCATAGCAGCATTAATGACCCATCTGTCAATTTGACTCATTAGACCAAAACGCTCCGCAGTAGGAATAAACTCATTCGGGTAAATAATTCTTCCATCAGAATCCAAGATTCTTAACAGTGCTTCGTAATGACTTATCCCAGCTTCTGACATAATCGGCTGATAGTGCAAAACAAGGCGATTATCTCTCAAACTGTCATTAATCTTTTTTACAGTTGAATGTGTTTCAAATAGCCGTATTTTCTCGTCGCAGTTTTCAATAGATACCGCTCTATTTTTACCTTCTTCTTTGGCCCGATATAAGGCCACATCGGCATAGGCCAGGAGTTTTTGTGTGTCTGTTAGCTTATCAATAATGGTAATACCGATACTAACACTTACCTTACAATGGTTGCCAATCAAATCCACAGCAAACTCGACTTCATTTAGTGTCGCCAATATCTTTTTAGCTACCCTTTTTGCCCCCTCGACGCTTACGCCACGCAGTACAATGGCAAATTCATCGCCGCCAAGTCTTGCTAAAAAATCGTTTTTTCTAATAATCGCTTTTAGTTTTTTCGTCAAATCTACTAATACCTTATCGCCTGCGGCATGTCCGAACGTATCATTAATGACCTTAAAATTGTCTATATCAAGAAAAAGAAGCGCACCTGTAGTCTCCTTTTTTGCATTTTGCACAGTTTCCTCAAGATATTTTTCAAGATAGTGCCTATTGGGAATACCCGTCAGCCAATCATGGGTAGCCATGTGCTTTAACTGTTCTTCGGCTTGCTTTCTATCCGATATATCCCGCACGATACTCAAGAGGACCCTCTCATTGCCGATAGTCGTTCCCTGAGAACTTACCTCGACATAAAGCAACCGACCGTCTTTACATTTATGAACTGTCTCGAATACTATCCCTTCTTTATCTGCCAATGCCATCTGCGCTGCTATCTGACGTTTGGTGCTGCTTTCCCGCAGATCACCAACAGTCATCGAGATTAGCTCTTCTTTAGTATAGCCGTAGGTACGAACTGCGGCCTCATTCGCTTCTATAATTCGTCCATCCATGTTAATAAATAGCATAATATCTTTCGCATGTTCGGCCAGAATCCTATATTTTTGCAGTTGCTTATTAGCCTTTTCCAGCGCTTCAGTCTTTTGCCTTACCAAATCTTCGAGGTGTTTTTCGTATCTTGGGGAAATTGCTTTCATTTGCTCTTTCTGATTTATATCCGTTAAAGTACTTACCGTACCCATCAAAGTTAGCAAGATATCCTGATTAGTAACATTTTTAAGCAGTTCTAGCACTACAGTCCGATCATCTAGACGGATAGGCAAAGCAGTAATCATATATATTTTATCGCCCCAACCCTCGAATTTAGCAAAAGTAGCGTTGTTTAACGCCGCTTTCAAGGAAATGCAGTTTGCACAAACACGACCAGTTGCCCAAAACTGATAGCACGGCTCAGCATTTGGTTCTGTCTCAAAAATTGAGCTATGCGTCCCATCAGAATTAATTACTCTCTTGAGTAAAGGGTCAACCAGTCTGGCGTTATTGTAATATTTTTTTAAAACTTTCATGTCTTCGATAATGGCATTTAGCTCAGTCATACCCCACTCACCCCAAAGAATAGTGTTAGGCTTGGAAAAGATTTGCATCGCAAGTTGCTCTTTTCAATGTTTATGCAAAAGGGAAGCACCCTCTTTAGGCGGCTTCCCTTTTACGTATTACGGAACAGAGATACCTTGCCGCGAAGGTTGATGATGCTTTCCATTTTTCCAAACGAAACACAACACACTTCCTAGATTGTAAACTTTCTAATCGCTGTCTGAAATTCCTCGGCCATCTTGGCTAAAACCTGGCTGGATGCCGCAATCTCTTCCACGGAGGCCGATATTGCTCCTCGGTGGCAGCTGTTGTATTGACCGCCTGTACCTGTTTTTCAGCTCCTTGAGAACGCTGGTAATCGTAGTCGCAACCTGATACAAAGTTATTTATATTAATTCTTTTCACATATTAATTCTTTTTAGATATAAGTTTCCTTCAATAAAATATAACTAAAACCCGACATTATTTTTTAATATTCCGAAAACTGTAGAATACTATAGTCTGTAGACCAATAGTATTACCTAGCATATAGTTGTAGTATGACAGACAGAAAATTTGGCCAAGTACTGAAAAAGTTAAGAACGGCAAAGGGCATCAGCCAGGAAGACTTTGCCTTAAACGTCGGATTGCACCGCACGTACATAAGCCAGCTGGAGAGGGGCCTTAAGAGTCCGTCTTTGCGAACTATAGAGAAAATTTGCAGGGAACTGGGTATTTCGCTGGTGCAATTCATGGAGCATTTGGAGCAAGATAGCTGATTGCTATTTTTACAAATTTGCACACATATTGGTGTTTTATGTCGTTTTATGAATACTATAGTATTCATAAAACAAATGCTAAAATCCTCCTCTATTCTGAAAATTTTATCTCATCCTGTTAGAGGATAATAAATACACTCTTCCGCTTAACACACAGAAGGGTATATCTCTATTCGCGCTTTATATGTACCTTGAAGTGATATGCCTCCGACCGGCATACGTCGCCACAGGAAAAGAAAAAGACCACTTCGACGTGGTCTTTGTAGACAATTACCTTCTCGATATAGTTCCCGATGAATTTCCGGACCTCCAGGATGTTTTTTCGGCCACGAACTGCCGGAACATCTTCAGCAAGCCTCTGACCGTATCCTCGGTTACGACGGTCTTTTTCTTTTTTTAGATTTGCTTCCAAGATGGCTTTTTCCGTTTCCGTTTTTCGCAGCTCGATTCTTTTTCGTTTTGTCATATGAAGATAACTTCCCGCTCAATTTCCTTACCGATACGCGGCTTAAGATATTCCCTAGACGAAATATGAACCTTGCGTCCAAGTTTTTCAGAGAGTTCCTGTTTCAAAGCAATGTATTGAAAACCGCCGATGCGACCATCAAAAGAAACCAAAATGTCTATATCGGAGTTTTTTCTTTGTTCCCCGCGAACATACGAACCAAATATGCCGATTTCTTTTATATGGTATTCTTTCTGCAGACGAGGCTTTCTTTAGTCAATAAACCTCTGATGGTGGCTAAATCAATCCCTTTTTCGTTTTGTTTCACCCATGCCACCTCCGAAATTGTGGTATTATATATATTATTTTAGCCTGGTAGTGGAATTGATACAACTACGCACCCAAATTTAGATAGTGTCAAGACATTGTAGGATTTTTTAGAAGACATACCATCACGGATGAGTTAACATAATATTAAGCATAGGCAAGCGAAAGCTCCCGCAAGACCTTATATAAGAAGTTTTTCGGCCCCTTTAATACAGGAATATTGTCATGTGTTTCACAGGTTGCTTTTGTTTTCTTTTGCCGTTCAACTTCTACAGTTTCTGCCGGGCTTGTTGTCATTATCTCAATTTTGTAATTTGTACGTTGTTGTCTTAGATATTCCTCGGCTACTGACTGACCATTTGCCTGACATACGCGTATGTATGCCATATGCTTGGCGCCTTCTCGGCTCCACCCCATCG